>JADFFP010000257.1 GCA_022568115.1 Pseudomonadota bacterium
CAGAATCTGGAAGACGTCAGCATTCGCGGCGTGACGGCCAATCTGATCAACATCTTCCGCGAATCCGTTGCTGCGGGCCGATACATTACCGAGAGCGACGACCGCAGCAGAACCATGGTGGCTTTCGCCGGGACCGATATTACCGATAAGCTCTTCCCGCAGGTGGACCCGATGGGCAAGACCCTTTGGATTCGCGGCCTGCCGTTTGAAATTGTCGGCGTGGCGGAAAAGGTGGGGTCGGTTTTGGGTCAAAGCCAGGACAACTTCGTTAACATCCCCCTATCCACCTTCCAGAAAATTTTTGGCAAAGGGCCGCCCGGCGACAGCGGCATTACCATCGGTATCCGCTACTCTTCCCCGGCTGTCCGCGAACGCGCCAAGGACCAGGCCCGCGTGTTGCTGCGCACCCGCCGTCATCAGAAGTATGACGAAAAGGATGCCTTCGGCATCATTGAAAGCGACGCTGTGCTGAAACTCTGGGATCAGATTTTCGGCGGGCTGGCCAGCATGGCGATCGGCATTGTTTCGATATTCTTGTTGGTGGGCGGCATTGTCATCATGAATATCATGCTGGCCTCGGTCACCGAGCGCACCCGCGAGATTGGCATTCGCAAGGCGTTGGGCGCGCGCCGCCGCGACATCCTGTTGCAATTTATTGTCGAGGCGGCCGTTCTGAGCACTGTCGGCGGCGTCTGTGGCGTGGGACTCGCGTTGATAATCAATTTGGTGGTGGCGGCCACCACGGCGGTGCCTGTCCGCACGCCGTTGGGCGCGGTACTGCTGGCCATCGGAGTTTCAACCGCTGTGGGCATGTTCTTCGGCATTTACCCGGCCCACAAAGCTTCGAAGTTTGATCCCGTAGTGGCGTTGCGGTCAGAGTAAGAGAGAGCGATGACGATATTGCAAAAAACCGGAATGACTTGGCGGCGCGACTTCGGAGAGAACATCCTGATGGCGCTCGATACGCTGCGCACCAACAAGCTGCGGTCGGGGCTGACCATGCTCGGGGTGATCATTGCCGTGATTACCCTGGTTTCGGTCGTGGCCATCTTGATGGGGTTTGACCGAAACGTGCAGGAAAGTGTCCGAAGTTTTGGAACCAACACGGCGTTTTTCTGGCATCGTCCCACCGGACCGACTTTTGGCCGGCCCAGTAAAGAGATACGGATGCGCAAACCGTTTACCTTTGAAGACTTTCGCGCGGTGAAAGAGGCGTGCACTGCGTGTGTCAAAGCCACTGTGTCGGTTTTTCCGAATCGGGGACTGTCACGCGCCCGGTATAAAGGGGAGGAGGTGATCGGGTTGGATTACCGTGGGGCGACCGAAGAATTTTTCTCCGTCTATGCCAATGCGGTGGTGAAAGAAGGGCGGGCATTTACCGCCGCGGAAAATCTCCATCGCATCGAAATCGCCGTGATTGGGGAAGACCTGGCCAAAGGCTTGTTCGGATCGCTGAGTCCTCTGGATAAGGAAATCACCGTCAGCGGGCACAATTTTCTGGTTATCGGAGTGTTTGAAAAACCCTCCGGCAGCGGCGGAGGCCCCGGCGGCGGGACCGATAACCGGGTGGTAATTCCGTATTGGACGTTTACCAAAATGCATCACGGACTTCTTAACCACGGCATCCGTATCGAAGCCGCCGAAGGTTTGCTTCCGGAAGCTATTGATGAGACGCGTGTCGCGCTTCGTCTCAGCCGCAAGGTTCCCATCGGAAAGCCCGACAACTTCGATTACACCACCGCAGAGGCTACCATTCAGCAGTTTCATGACATCGTTGGCGTAGTTGCCTTGGTGACTTCGATCATATCCTCCGTGGGTTTGATGATCGGCGGCGTGGGTGTGATGAACATCATGCTGGTCAGCGTCACCGAACGGACCCGCGAAATCGGCATCCGCAAGGCCATTGGCGCCCGCCGGCGCGACATTATTTTGCAGTTCCTGACCGAGGCGATGTTCCTGACCGTCACCGGAGGCATCATCGGCGTCATTATCTCCTGGGGGCTGAGCACGCTGATTCGGGCCGCCGTTCCCAGCCTGCCTTCCTATGTTCCTCCGTGGTCGGTGGTTCTGGCGGTGGGCGTTTCGGCCAGCATCGGCCTGTTCTTTGGGATTTACCCGGCGGTCAAGGCCGCCCGGCTCGACCCGGTGGACGCCCTCCGCCACGAATAGCGAGTAAGGCGGGGATTTTTCTACCTTTCCGTCCCGCCGGTAGTATAATTCCCTGCGTCTGCCGCACCATATCCGGGAGGGTTGTTATGCGAAACCGTTTCTGTTTATCCCTTTTCTTTCTGGCAGGTTTGTGTTTACTGCTGGGCCCGCAAGGTGTTGCCGGCCAGCAGCCCGGCGATAACTTGATAGTGGAAGGTATCCCTGCTGTCTCTGAGGAACTGGTGGAACGTCTGAACCAGTACCAGAACATCCGCACGGCCAGCTTTGCCGGCTGGCACCCCACCCGCCGCGCCGTTCTGGTCAGCACCCGCTTTGGAGAAACCAACCAACTCCACGTGGTCGAGCAGCCCGGCGGCGCCCGCCGCCAGGTGACCTTCCTGCGCGAGCGAGTCCTGGGCGGTGAGTTCTGTCCGCAGGCCGACTGCCTGGTGCTTTCCTCCGATG
>JADFFP010000258.1 GCA_022568115.1 Pseudomonadota bacterium
CACTTTCCAGGACCGGTGCTCCAGACTTTCGGCTGAGGCATATCGAAATCATCGACGAGGAAGGCTTGAGTCGACTCTTCGGCTTTCTGGCTCGCTTGCAAGCTTGCCGTCTTCCCGGCGAAAGCCCTCGCCAAGATAGCTCAGCAACTCCCTGGTCAACTCAGGAACTGCTTGGTTTTCTTCACCGAATTTATACTCTTTCACAGCCAAATCTCCCACCTAGCTGTAACATACGGGCCAATCCCCGCCGCGTGTTAACCTTTTGTTAACAATTACTTATCGCAGAAATAGACCAAAAAGTAAATCACTGGCAAGTATTTTTTTCCTTTTTCTCAAATAAAGTTTCCCGTTTAAATGAAATATTAACCATAATAGGAGAAAAAGAGGATGCATCAGGAGAAGAGTGGCGAAAGATTAGGGAAATCGGGTAACCCGGATCTTAAAAGCCCTGCAGAGGATAATCATTAGGGTTTTTCTTAAAACCACCCTCCTCCAAACGACTATAATAGCGCGGGATTTGATCCTGCGCACCGGGTGAATGGAGGATAAAGTGAAAACTTTTACCAACACTGACAGCATCGGCATGGCCTTGGACAAGGTCTCGCTAAGCGCCATCAAGCAACGGCAGGCGGCGATCGAGGCCGGCCTGGAAGAAATGGAACGCGGCCTTGAGCGCCTGGGGCTAAGGATTGAGCTGTGCCGGGACCGTATCGTCCACCGTACCCCGGTTAAGCCGGGTGATCTTTCCCTTAAGCAAAAATTCGCCTCACGCGACCGGGCTCTGGAGCTGGCCGCCCGGACCCGCCGGATCGGTTTTGACACCCGCGCAATCGAGCGTGAGACCAGGAACAACTGCCGCAAGCTCAATGAATTGTCTATTCAGCTGAAAGATGCGGTGGCGCGGCGCCGGGCATTGGATAAAAAACTCCCCAAGAGAGCGCTTAAGGCGCTTTCCGTGGCAAAGGCGCCCGATCCCAGGCCGAGCGCGAAAATCCTGCGTTTCAGCCCGATAAAAACCGACGAATAACCTGGAGCATATTAATTCCTATTGGAATCATTAGGGGTTAACGTGCTCTGGCCCACTTGAATAAAGCAGGTGAAGAGTTATCATGCCTCCCAAGCAAAAGTTTGGGAGGCTTTTTCATGGATTTCAGGAAAATCGCAGCGGTTCTGGCGTTCAGCCTGGCGGCCGGGTGTTCGGCGCCGGAAGAGGCCAATGAAACAGCCGCCGCCGACGATCCGGTGCGCTGGAAAATGACCTCGACCTTCCCCTCCTCGCTGATCCAGCTGGGGACCATGGGAAAGCGCTTTTCCGATCAGATCAAAAAGGTCTCGGGCGGCAATATCGAAATCCGTTTTTTTGAACCGGGCGCACTGGCGCCAGCGCTGGAGGGGTTTGACGCGGTCTCTTACGGGGCGATCGAGGCGGGCTGGTCAACGCCCGGCTACTGGGCCGGGAAAGAGCCGGCGCTGCAGCTGTTCGGCGCGGTCCCGTTCGGCCCCGACGCCCAGGAATATATCGCCTGGTATTACTTCGGCGGCGGCCAGCAGATTTACCAGCGGCTTTACGCCAAACACAATATCCATGGCATCATCTGCGGGGTTACCGCGCCCGAGGCTTCGGGCTGGTTCAAGGAAGAGATCAAGACGGTCGAGGATTTTCGGGGCAAGAAAATCCGTTTCTTCGGGCTGGGCGCACGGGTGCTCAACAAGCTGGGGGCCAATTCCCAGCTGCTGGCGGCCGGGGATATCTACCCCGCGCTTGAGCTGGGCACCATCGACGGGGCCGAATTTTCAATGCCGGCGGTCGATTATGACATGGGCTTTTACCAGGTCGCCAAGAACTACTATTTCCCCGGCTGGCACCAGCAGTCGACCATGTACGAGATTACCATCAATCTGGACGCCTGGAATACATTGAGCGAAACCCAGCAGGTCCAGATCGAAACCACCTGCGGCGATAACGTGCGCTTCGGCATCGCCGAGGGCGAAGCGCTGCAGTTCGAAGCGATGAAAAAACTCGAAGCCAAGGGTGTAAACTTGCGTGAATGGTCGCCGGAAATTCTGGCAGCCCTGGAGGCCGCGTGGCTTGAGGTCGCCGCCGAGATGGCCGCTGAAGACGCTGAGTTTGCACACGCCTGGGAAAGCCTGTCGGTGTTCCGTCGGGATTACAAAATCTGGCGCGACAAGGGATATTTATAAATTACATGAATGTTCTGTTGCCAATTGCCAAATTTTTAAGCCGTTTTGTCGCCGCGATCGGCAAGGCCGGGGCCTGGGTGTCCATTTTAATGATTGTGGTGATCCTGACCGATGTGATCCTGAGGCGTTATTTCGTCATCGGCTCGGCCAAACTGCAAGAGCTGGAATGGCACCTCCACGGCATTTTGTTCCTGACCACGCTGGGATACGGGTATCTGGAAGGCGCGCACGTCCGGATTGAGCTGTTCCGTGAAAAATGGAGCGCCCGCACCAAGGCCTGGGTCGAGCTTTTCGGGATCCTGTTGTTTCTTTTACCGTTCACCCTGACCGCGATTTATTTCGGCATCGATTATGTTGAAATGTCTTACCTGAATTCTGAGGTATCGGCTTGGCT
>JADFFP010000259.1 GCA_022568115.1 Pseudomonadota bacterium
AACAAGGAACGTGATGTCATAATGCGCCTCCGGAATTTATTCTTTTAAAATGCTACTTATATTATAGCATAAATTCCACACTGGGCGAGAGCGTTGATTTCATGGTGTTTTTTTGAAAGTATTTGAAAAAAATCAGGAAATATGTGCGCTTGGCGGTTTTTCCTTGGGTGTGTCACGAAAAATTGACCAGGTGCTGATACTCCAGAACAAGGCATTTAAAGGAAAAGTCACATGGAAAAGATCAAGGATTATTTGGTATTTGACTCGGCTAACAGTCCGCTTACCCTCATCCTTGCCCATGGCGCCGGGGCGCCTATGACCGCTCCGTTCATGATCTCCATAGCGAACCAGATTTCGGCCTGCGGCTTTCGCGTGGTCTTGTTTGAATTTGACTATATGAAACGCGCTGGTGCGGAAGGCCGCAGATTTCCCCCTGACCGGCTGCCAAAGCTCCTGGAACGCTGGCGGAATGTATTAAGGGATTTCCAGGGTGGCCCGGTCGTCATCGGCGGTAAATCCATGGGCGGGCGGGTGGCAAGTATGTTAATGGCCGAAGACCCGTTTTTGGCAAAAGGGCTGGTATGCCTTGGTTATCCGTTTCACCCGCCGGGACGCCCGGAGAATTTGCGCACCGGCCATCTTGACCTTATCCGCTGTCCGACCCTTATTTGCCAGGGGGAAAGAGACCCATTCGGCGCACTGGATTTGGTAACGTCCTTGAGCTTGCCGGAGAATTTCTCCATTTACTGGCTTGCCGACGGGGCTCACGGGTTTAAGCCCCGGGTTTCCAGCGGGCGCACCGAAGAGCAGAATCTCGCGGAAGCAGCCAACCGTGTTGTGGCTTTTATGAAAGAGATTTAAAAAGACCTGGCGCGGGCGGTGGCGGCCCGTTCTATGGCTGCCGTGGTCAGGTTGTCGATGCCCAGATTCTTGCGGATTATCTGCAGCATTCTCAATTCTTCCTGCGCCACTTTTGAATCGGCCAGAGCAATCTCACAGGCCAGCGCATACGCCGTATCCAGGTGTGTTGAGGGCAGAGCTTCCTTGATCAACCCCAGGACTGCTTCAAGGCCATCATCCTCACTTAGTATGGCTGCGCAATTTCTGGCATCGCGCATTATGTTTTCCTCGTCGTACCCCTTGAAGGCGGGGAGGATGCGCACCACATCCCCGATCCGTTTCATTTCACTGTCATCCATTTCGCAATCGGAGGCCGAAACGATTACCATCGTATATACCAGAGCGCTGTTTGGTGAAATCGTGGACATGGTCTTGTTTTCCTAATTTTAATATAAGGCCCGCGGTAGAATCATGGCTTCCCTGTACATAGGAAAAGAGGGGTATGATTTCCACAATAAAATCCTTAGAATTCATAAGGACCGGGATTTTTTGTATTCGAAATTGACGCGCCCCGTTGCAAACCCTAGGTATCATGGGCAACAACCGAGACATGGCCGTTATGAATGAAATTTTAGATTTGGCCAGAAACGCCAAGGCTTGGCCGTTTCACGAAGCCTTAAAGCTGGTCAAGCGCTTTGATAAAACGCCGCTCATAAAAAGCCATGTCCTGTTTGAAACCGGTTTTGGGGCCAGCGGTCTTCCCCATATCGGAACCTTCAGCGAGGTTGCCAGGACAACCATGGTCCGGAACGCCTTTGAACAGTTGACCGGTATGCCGACCAAACTGGTGTGTTTTTCTGATGATATGGACGGGCTTCGAAAAGTTCCCGACAACATTCCAAACCGCGACATGATGGCCCAACACTTGGGAAAACCCCTGACCAGCATTCCCGATCCTTTTGGTGAATTTGACAGTTTCGGCGCGCATAACAATGCCCGGCTGAAAAATTTTCTTGATGCTTTTGGGTTCGATTATGATTTTGTCTCCTCGACCGAATGTTATGCCTCAGGCCGCTTTGACAAGGCGCTTTTGAAAATCCTTGAGAATTATGAGCGGATCACCAACGTGATCCTGCCGACCCTTGGCGAAGACAGGCGGAAAACCTACAGCCCGTTCCTTCCCATTTGCCCGAAAACGGGGGTTGTTTTGCAGGTTCCCCTGAAAGGGTTTGATGCTGCGGCGGGAACGATTACCTTTGAGGACAGTGAAGGGGAAGAGCAAACCACCCCGGTCACCGGCGGGACCTGTAAACTGCAGTGGAAGGTCGACTGGGCAATGCGCTGGTATGCGCTTGAGGTCGATTATGAAATGGCCGGCAAGGACTTGATTGAATCGGTTAAGCTGTCCAGCGTGATTTGTAAAATCCTCGGCGGCTGCGTCCCGGAAGGGTTTATTTACGAGCTGTTTCTGGATGAGCACAGCGAAAAAATCTCAAAATCAAAAGGCAACGGAATCAGCCTTGAAGAATGGCTGCGCTATGCTTCAACCGAAAGCCTTTTGCTTTATCTTTACCAGAACCCAACCCGGTCCAGGCGGCTTTATTTTGATGTTATCCCGAAGGCGGTCGATGAATATTATACATTTGTCACCCGCTACCATGACCAAGAGCCGGCAAAGCAGATTGAGAACCCGGCTTACCATATCCACGGCGGCAAGGTTCCGAAGGTTGATTTGCCTATCCCATTTTCAC
>JADFFP010000260.1 GCA_022568115.1 Pseudomonadota bacterium
AGAAAGGCTCGGGTGTCTGGTGTGTCTTGATCTTTACCGACCCCAAGACCGGAAATGACTTCCGCGACACGTTCCGCGTGAACAACATGCGGCTGACGAGCCTGGAGGTCCCCAGCTCGGTGCTACGGTCCGGCTACGTGGAGGTCGTCGCCAAGTGCCTGGCCCGCAACCAGTTCCTCGGCATGGCCGCCCCGGACTTGTACTTCCTCGACAGCGAGCGGGACTTCGCCGTCAACTTCCTCAAAGGTCTGGTCAGCATCTGGCTGAAAGTCTTGCTGCTGATCTGCGTGGCGGTCTCCGCCAGCACGGTCCTGAAAGGGTTCGTGACCGTGCTCTTGACCACGATGGTCTTCGTTCTGGGGTTCTACCACGACTTCATGCTCGGGGTCGTCAATGAAGACGATCCGATCAAGGGGGGCGGCCCGCTGGAGTCGTTGATCCGCTTGCTCACGCACAACAACCTCGTCAACCCGGTGGAAGTTGGCCATGAAGACCGGAAACTGGGTGTGCCAGCCAAAGAACTGGTTGATCGGATAGTTGTGAAAGCGGTAATCAAAACCTTCAATGGAACGCTCCAGCTGCAGCTCGAACAGGCGGTAGCTGAGCCGGGCTTCCTCTGAAAGGGCGTCAAAATCAAAGGTCGCTAAATAAGTCAGGCGCTGCTTGGTGGTTTCATGGTCTTTTTGCGCCTTTTGATCGGAAAAATCATCAATCTCGTGGTTGCGGTCCTTGCGCCCGAAAAAGGTCAGGGTCAGGGGGGAATCGTTGAGGTCTTCGTTAAACACCTCATCAAACCAGCCATACAAGCGCATCGATTCGCTTTGCTCGGCTTGTTGGACTTCGGCTTCAGGATGCGCCGCCGGAGGGGTGGTGATGACCGCAACATTTGCAGTGGCTGCCATCAGGGCGGCAATAAGGGTTCTGGACAGGTTATTGTTCATTTTTGTTCTCCTTGACTTCGCTGTCGTTATTGCCCCAAACAATACCCAATTAAGACAGAATCGCAAGCCCCGTGAGGTAAAATTTAAGGGAACCGCCATGACCCTGGATGAGTTCATAAAACTGGAAGGCAGGGAATTTTTTGTCAGCCGGTGGCTGAAAATCGACCAGGCGCGCATCAACACCTTCGCCGAGGCGACGCTCGATCACCAGTGGATCCACCAGGATGCCGGGCGGTGCAAGACCGACAGCCCGTGGGGGACCACCATCGCCCATGGTTTCCTGACGCTTTCCCTGATCCCCCATTTTCTCAACGGCTATACCAGCCGGCTGGAGCTTGAGCGCAAGATCAACTACGGCCTGAACAAGGTGCGCTTCCCCGAGGCGGTCAGGGTGGATGACCGGGTCCGTGGGCGGTTTAAACTGCTGGAGGCAAAACACCTGAAGGGCAAGGGCCTGAAAGTGGTGATCGAGGTGACGATCGAGATCGAGGGCCGTGAAAAACCGGCGTGTGTGGCGATTAACGTTCTGCTGATGGTCGGCTGATCAGCTGGTTCGGTTTTCATACTCGAATATTGTGATTCCCGCTTATTAAATCTTGTCATGCCCGCGGAGGCGGGCATCCGGTCATATTTCCATAGCTGTACTGGCAAACAATAAACCCTTTGCAGGCTTGCCAGATACCGGCCTACGCCGGTATGACCAACCGGTTCTGTCATGGCCAATTTAATCTACTTTTTTTCCAAAATTTCCGCGAAAAAAGCCGGATCGACATTACCGCCGGTGACGATCAGTCCAATATTTTTACCCTTGGTGTCAATCTTCCTAAAAAGCACCGCCGCCAGCGCCACCGCGCCGCCCGGTTCGGCCACGATCTTGAGAGTTTCAAAAGCAAAGCGCATGGCGGCCCGGACCTCATCGTCACTGACCGTCAGCCCGCCCGTGACATGACGGCGGTTGATGGCAAACGTCATCTCGCCCGGTGTCAGCGGCAGCAGCGCATCACAGATGGTCGGCGCCGGGTTTTCTAATCGCACACGGTTGCCTGCGGAAAACGACTTCTGATGATCGTTATAGGTCTCCGGTTCGGCGCTGTAGAGCCTGGTCTCAGGCGAAAGTTCCTCGAACGCCAGCACTGTTCCGGCAAGAAGGCCGCCACCGCCGGCCGGAACAACATAAGCGTCAAGCTTGGGCGCATCCCGGATCACCTCCAGCGCCGAGGTCCCCTGCCCGGCGATAATAAAGGGATCGTCAAAGGAAGGCACCATCACCTCACCGGTTTTTTCAGCAATTGAGCGGGCCAGAACCTCCCGGTCTTCCTTTTCCGGATCATAAAGAACTATTTTGGCGCCGTGGGCGCGGGTTTTTTCGATTTTGATCGCCGGGGCGGTCCCGGGCAACAAAGTAGACCATAAGGCCCAGAGCAATAATGGCCAGCGGCGGATACCGGAATGCGGCCCGCCAACCGAACTCGGCGCCCACCAAGCCGGTGATCCACCACATCATCAGCATTGCGCCGCCGGCCGCCGTGCCAATTATCCCCATGGCCATTCCCCGGTCGCGCCGGGGCCACCACTGGGAGATCATGCTTATGCCGGGTGCCCAGCAGGCCGCGTTCACGAATCCAGCCAGGCCAAAGGGTATGGCC
>JADFFP010000261.1 GCA_022568115.1 Pseudomonadota bacterium
CGCGAACATAACGTTTGGAGCCGTGAAATCAAGAAAAAAAGGCTCAAGGTTTGCGCCGCCCTTTGCCTTTTTTGCGCTTATGCTCTTTGGTGCCTGCGGGCCGCATCAGGCCCTGGGGCAGGCTGCCTTCGGTCAAAACCTCGAACCTGAGCGCGCCGGTGATTTTTTCCGCCTCGACCAGGCGCGCCTCGAGCTTGGCGCCGAGCTTGTAGACCTTGCCGGTGCGCCGCCCGACCAGGCGCTTGGCCTTGTCATCGAGATCATAATAGTCATCATAAAGGGTCCTCATCGGGATAAAGCCGTCGGCCCCGGTGGGCTCGACCGTGACAAACAGGCCGAAGCGGGTGACCCCGGAAATCCGGGCGCGAAAGGTGGTGCCGACCTGCTCCGAAAGGTATGCGGCGAGATAGCGGTCGACCGATTCACGCTCGGCCGCCATGGCGCGGCGCTCAGCGGTTGAGATATCCTCGGCCATTTTGCGGAACGCGGCGATCTCTTCGGTCTTCAGGCCATCACCGCCGAGCCTGAGCGCCTTGATCAGCCCGCGGTGGACCAGGATATCGGCGTAGCGGCGGATCGGCGAGGTGAAGTGGGCGTATTTACCGAGCGCCAGGCCGAAATGGCCAAGATTGTCGGGGCTGTAAGCGGCCTGGCTTTGGGTCCTGAGGACCATTTCATTGACCAGGTCGTGGCTGCCCTTGCCCTCGACTTTCCTCAATAGCCGGTTGAAAAGCTCTGGCTTGATCACCTGGCCGCGCGCCAGTTTGAGGCCGAGAGTAGCTAGGAACTGGCGCAGCGATTCCATTTTTTCCGGCCCCGGCTCCTCGTGCACCCGGAACATGCAAAGGACATTTTTCCGGGTCAGGGTTTCGGCCGCGGCGACATTGGCGGCGACCATGAAGTCCTCGATCATCCGGTGGGTGGGCAGAACCTCGCGGATCGAAATGTCTTTAATGGTGCCGTCATCGTTGAGGGTAATGCGGCGTTCCGGCAGCGCCAGCTCCAGCGGGCCGCGCACCTTACGGGCTTGATCCAAAGCCTGGTAGGCCCGGTACAAGGCCCCGGTCAGCCGGGACCATTGGCCCGAGCCTTTATCCAGCTCGGCCTGCACTTGCTGGTAGGAAACATTGGCCACGCAGTTGATAAAGGCGCGCTCAAAGCGGTGGGAGAGTTTGGCGCCGTCCCTGTCGATCTTCAGGTGGCAGACCAAAACCGCCCGGTCCTTGCCCCGGACCAGCGAACAGAGATCGGCCGACAGTGCCTCGGGCAGCATCGCCACCACCCGGTCCGGGAAATAGCAGGAATTGCCGCGCATCTCCGCTTCCTGGTCGAGCGCTGAGCCGGGCCGGACATAATGGGCGACATCGGCGATCGCGATGCTGATCCGCCAGCCGCCGGGGTTTCCCGGGTCCTGATCGGGGACCGCCAGCACCGCGTCATCGTGATCGCGGGCGTCGGCCGGGTCGATGGTAATGAACGGCAGTTTCCGCAAATCGACCCGGCTTTTCAGGGCCGGGGGCTTCGCTGTTTCAGCTTCCGCGAGGACTTCAGCCGGGAATTTATAGGGAATGTCATGGTGGTGGATGGCGATCAGGCTGATCGATTTTGGCTGGCTCAAATCGCCGAGGTTTTCCAGCACTCTTGCTAACGGCCGGAAGGTCCGTCCGCCGGCCGCCGCCTCTGCCAGAACCAGCGAGTTGTCGCTGATATCCCGGGCGGTTTCCCTGTCCACCGCGAAAACCTTGCGGGTTTTCTTGTCCGCCGGGACAATCTGGCCGCCCTCCGCGGTGTCATGATAGACGCCGATGAAAGTCCGCGGCGCGCCTTTCAGCACCTTGATAATACGCGCGGCGTAATAAAGGCCGTCACGGTCCTGCTCCGGCGCGAGGCGCACCAGCGCCGTCTCCCCCTGGCCCAGCGCCGGGGCCTTGCGGCGCCGTTCCGATAAATATATCCGGGGCGGAGGCCCGGGTTTGTCCCACTTCTGCGGCCGCGCCATCAGGTCGCCGTATTGGTCAACCCCGGTGATCTCGACCACCAGCACATGCGGCAGGGCGCCGGAGGGACGCAGCGCCTGGCCGGGGTCTTTTGCCAGCGCTCCCTCTTCGAGCAGGGTTCTCAGGATTTTCTTGAGGCGTACCCGCCCCTCGCCCTTGATGTGAAAGGCGTTAGCGATATCGCGCTTGGTGACCTTGCCATCGGCGCTTTCAATATATTCAAGAATTTCGCCCTGGGTCGGGAAGCGGGGTTTAGCTTTTTTTGCCATCAGGATTTTTTGGCGCGGCCCTTCCCCGAACCCTTCAGGGTGGCCACGGTCTGGAACCACCCTTTCTCCACTTCTTGAAGGTCGACTTCGTAGCCGCGAGACGACAGGTAGCTGGCAACCCAACGAGCAGCCGGGGTCTCCTCTCCGATAAAGCTGGGTATCCGCACCAGGGACTTACCCAGCTCCACCAGCTCCGTTCGATCGATTTGACCGAGCACCGCCTGTTCCGCCGCTGGATCAGCCATCAGCGTCTATGTCGGCAGATGCCGGCCTTCCGAGGCTGCGTTTCTAGCGCGAGCCGGACCGGCTTTTGACCTTTTG
>JADFFP010000262.1 GCA_022568115.1 Pseudomonadota bacterium
CCCGCGGACCCCGAATCACATGGGCTCGCCTGCCCGCTCGGCCAGAGCCAGCACGGCGTAATACCCTAATGTCAGCGCCGCGGCGACGACGACGGCCAGGGCGAGGAGGATCAGCGGCTCGAACCTGGAGGGTTTCGGCGGGTTCCGTCTGTCTCCGAACATGGCTGTTTTCTCCGTCCGGGCGGAATCTGGAGGCCCGCCCTGCCGATAACAGAAACAGGGAGGAGCCGAGGTGACGGGAACGGGTGGTGAAGCCTAACCTGGGGAACGAATTAACGGCGCCCGGCGTTGATCCCCCAAACGTTGTCTCCACCCCTCAGGTGCTTATATTACCATCGTTTTTGGCAGTCGACGGATCTCGGAGGCGGACCGGGTGCGGCCGCCGACCATCGCCGGCTCGGAATCCCTGCCGAGCGTCGTGGGAGCCATGGATCGGAACACCATCATCCAGGCCATCCTGGACCTTGAAAACGATCGAGAGGAGCAGATCCCCGATCCGGATGTTGCCTACGAGCTGGCGCACCACCTCAAGGCCGAGAGCAGTAATTCTGACCATTCTTTTGGTGCGCTCGACCAGTGGCGCGCCGAGCAAACGCTCAAGTTCCATGATCCCTGCCGAGAGCGTACTCTGGGTGACAAAGCAGGCCTCGGCCGCGCGGCTGAAGTTCTGGTGCCTAGCGACCGCCACAAGATAGAAAAGCTGGCGAAGCGTTGGTTTGTATTTCATATATTTATATATCGTTTTTTTCAATAATTATGATGGAAATTATCAATTTTACAAAAATAAATCAAGGCTGTATATTAGTCTCAACAAATGCCGCAAGGTTTTGCGGGGAAACGCAATATGACAGATAAACCTGACAGTTCACAGATTACCGAAGGCCTGTCCCGGCTTTTGGCGGACACCTATACCCTTTATCTGAAAACCCACAATTTCCACTGGAACGTTACCGGGCCGCAGTTCCGCTCGCTCCATTTGTTGTTCGAGGAGCAGTATACCGAGCTGGCGCTGGCGGTTGATATGATTGCCGAGCGGATTCGCACGCTTGGTGTGCGGGCGTCCGGAAGTTACAGTGAATTTGCTGAATTGGCCACCATTGAGGAAGCCACCAGCGCCCCTAAGGCTGAAGGTATGGTGCGGCAGCTTGCTGCCGACCAGAATAAAGTTGTCAAAACCATCAGAAGCGTCTGGAAAGCCGCCGGGGAAGCTGGCGACGAAGGCACGATTGATTTGCTTTCAACCCGGCTTGCGGTACACGAAAAAGCCGCCTGGATGCTGAAAAGTTCACTTTAAATTTAACCAGGAGAAAAAAATGCCAAACACAGTTCCCAATGTAACCTTCAAGACCCGCGTCCGTAACGATGCCCTCGAAGGTCCTAACCCGTTCGAGTGGAAAGAGCTGACCACGGACGAGATTTTCAAGGGCAAAAAGGTTGTCCTGTTCGCCCTGCCCGGGGCTTTTACCCCGACCTGTTCCTCGACCCACTTGCCGGGCTATGAAGACAATGGCGGGGAATTTAAAAAGCTCGGCATCGACAAGGTGATCTGCCTCTCCGTCAACGATGCCTTTGTCATGTACCAGTGGGGCCAGCACCAGGGGGCAAAGAATGTCTTTCTGCTGCCGGACGGCTCGGGCGAATTTTCCCGCAAGATGGGCATGCTGGTGAAAAAGGATAACGTCGGGTTCGGCGACCGAAGCTGGCGCTATTCGATGTTTGTCGATAACGGCGAGATCAAAAAGATGTTCATCGAGCCGGGCTTTGAAGACAATTTCGGCTCGGACCCGTTTGAGGTCTCGGACGCCGCTACCATGCTGGATTACCTGAAAAACAATTAAATTCCCGGTCACTCTTTGATTACCAACGCCGGTGCAGACACTTCCTCCCCCGTTTGCACCGGCAATTTTTTCCTGAAAACAAATCCCCTCTTTTGTGGTATGATTAATTTCCCTAAGAGGTTTGCCTATGCCCAAAAGACCCGGTGAAAACAGGATCGGCCCGGTTTGGACCGGCTTTGGTCTGTCGCTGATAGCCGGCGGCGCGCTGATCGGCGCTTCTTTTCTGGGGGATGCCCCGGCCAGCGCCAGCAGCGGCGCTGGGACCTATGCCCTAAACACCCTGCCTGATAATTATGGAACAACAGACCTGTTCTCAGGGAACCCGGTAGGCGGGGTCCGGCAGGCCTACCACTGTTATTATTATTCCAGCTATGATGAATGCTGCTATTATTACAGCGGCAGCAGTTATTATGAATGCTGTTATTATTACGGTTATGACTATTGCTACGGCTCCAAATCCTCACGCTCGGACGAGAATCTCAATGAGGGCAATGGCTTCGCCGCCTTGCGGCCGGCCAAAGCGCCTACTAAAAAACCCGTCAACGTCGGCGGCTTCATCACGGTGGAAAAAGGGGCGAATGCCGGAAGCCTGGCTTTGGATAACGGCGGTTTTGCCGGCGGCGGCAACCCGTCCGGGGCGGCCGGTTATGACAACACCTTTCTTTAGGGTCCAGACCCGGAACTCTTTTACCAGATGGTCACGCCCCTGGGATTATCGCCCTTGTCCCAGAACGACTG
>JADFFP010000263.1 GCA_022568115.1 Pseudomonadota bacterium
TGAAGTTACTGAGGACATTTTTTGTAGTTATCGGCCTGGCGGTCTGGTCATTGGCGGCCCTCCCGGCGGATGCGGCCCCGGCCCCTGAAAGCTTCGCCGACCTGGCGGAAGAGCATGCCCCGGCGGTGGTCAATGTTTACACAACCCAGTTTATTGAACGCTCAAGCAGCGGTGGGCGCCCCGACATTCCCCCCGGATTTCGTGATTTTTTTGACGATTTTCTCGATGACGAAGAGGGAGAAGAGGATGAAACCACGCGCCAGCGCGCCCTTTCGCTTGGCTCCGGTTTTATTATCAGCGCCGACGGCTATATTGTCACCAACAACCACGTGGTTGACAAAGCCGATGAAATCAGCGTCCGGCTGACCAGCGGTGATGAGTATGACGCGGTAGTAGTCGGCCGCGATCCCTTAAGCGACATCGCGCTGCTGAAAATTGAAGCTGAGGATGCTCTTCCTCATGTCAGCTTTGGCGATTCGGATGCCATCCGGGTGGGCGAATGGGTGATGACCATCGGCAATCCCTTTGGCCTTGGCGGGACCGTGACCGCGGGCATCGTTTCGGCCCGCAACCGCGACATCGGCAATGGCAACTATGATGACTTTATCCAGACCGACGCCTCGATCAACCGGGGTAATTCAGGCGGGCCGATGTTCAACATGGAAGGCCAGGTGATCGGCGTGAACACAATGATTTTCTCTCCCACTGGGACCAATATCGGGATTGGTTTTGCGATTCCTTCCAACCAGGTCAGCCACGTTGTCGGCCAGTTGAGGGAATTTGGCCGGACCCGCCGCGGCTGGATCGGGGTTACGATCCAGGCGGTAACCGAGGAAGTGGCCGAAAGCCTTGGGCTGGAAAGCGCCAGCGGCGCCATCATCAGTTCAATCGTTGAGGATGGCCCCTCGGACAAGGCTGGTTTGCTGCCAGGCGACATCATTAAAGAATTTGACGGGGCCACGGTTGAAACCAGCCGTGACTTGCCGATGATCGTGGCTGGTACTGACATCCACGAACCGGTTGACCTGGTTATACTTCGTGACGGTGAAGAAATGACCGTAACCCTGGTCACCGGTGAGCTGGAAACCGAAGGTCCTGCAGCCCAGGCCGAAGCCGGAGAACCGGAAGAGAAGCCCGCCCCGACCATAGAAGAGCAGATTCTGGGCATGATCCTGAAACCTCTTGATGAGGCCGGCCGCCAGAAATTCGAGATTCCGGAAGATATCAGAGGGGTACTTATAGAAACGTTAAGAAGCAGTTCCGAAGCGGCCTTCAGGAGCATTCGCCCCGGTGACGTTATTGTTCAGGTGAACCTGAAAAACGTGACAACCGTCCGTGAGATTGAAGAAGCCATTGCCGACGCCCGGGATCAAGACCGGGGAACGGTTCTGCTGCGTCTCTACCGTGAGGGAAATTACTTCCACATTCCGCTCCCGGTAGATGAAGGCGGCGAATAAAAAAATAAAAATGGGAAAAGGGCCGGCCCATTCCAGCCTTTTTTTGGCCGGCTTTTTTTGGCCGGCCTTTTTTTATCTCCGGAAAGCTTTTTCCATAATGCCCAGGGTATAAAGCACTCCGGTCAGGTCGACATGGGTTAGCCTTGCCCGGGCGGCTTTTTCCGCCACCGGTTTGCCATGGTAGGCGAGGCTCATGCCGGCCGCTTTGAACATCGGGATATCATTGGCGCCATCGCCAATCGCAAGGACCGCTTGCGGGGACCCCTTGGCCAACTCTTCAAGAAAATCCTTCTTCCCCCGGGCGTCCATGAGGGGCTCTTTGACGGTACCATCCAGCCGGTCGCCTGAAAACCCGAGCTGGTTGGCGCGGACAAAATCGAACCCCAGGGCATCCTTCACCTGGTTGGTAAAAAAGGTGAAGCCGCCGGACACCAGCGCGGTTTGAATGCCGGCGTTTTTGAGCGTTTTGATCAGGGTTCTGGCGCCCGGGGCAGTGGTTATGCGATCCCGATAAACGGCCTGCAGCTGGGCTCTGCTGATCCCTTTCAACAAGCCCACGCGCTTCTTCAGGGCGGTTTTGAAATCCAGCTTGCCGTGCATCGCGGCCTCGGTAATCGCAGCGACCTTTTCCTTTAATCCCAAGACATCGGCAACCTCATCGATACATTCCTCACAGATAATGGTTGAATCCATGTCAGCGATAAACAGGGTTTTGGCGCGGCCCGCCAATGGCTGGACCACCACGTCAATCGGGAAAGACCTGAGGCCCGCGGAGGCCAGGATTTCATGGTCCCGGGCCGCCTTTCCCTCGAAAGTAAGGTCAAAGGCGCTTTGCTCGCCAAGCCAGGTCACGCTCAAGGGTTTGCGGCCGAGGAATTTAAGCGCCTCGGCAATGCTGTCGGCATGGCTTTGTTTCAGCCTAAAGACTTCTCTTGGAGCCATAACTGTGGCAACGTGCAGCATCAAGGAAACCCTTGTTTGAGAGCGGCTATGACATCAAAACGTGCCATTCTTATTGCAGGCCCGACCGCCAGCGGCAAGTCCTCAATTGCGCTTGATGTTGCCCTGGCGCTGGGCGGCGTCATCATCAATTCCGACAGCATGCAGGTCTAC
>JADFFP010000025.1 GCA_022568115.1 Pseudomonadota bacterium
CGCCCGAAACTCTACGTTGGCATGCTCCTCGCCACCTATGCCGCCGAAGAACTGATTGAGATAGAGGACTACTTTGACAGTGTCAGCCATGGCCGCCTCCATGTCTTTCCACGTGCTCCAACCCAGGGTCAAAGGTGGAGCCATGCGGTGTTTTTGGCCCCGTTTCCGTGCTCGAGAACGGGTAAGATGACCGCCTTCAGACCGGCCGTTCGATAGGCGGCCAACGCCGGATAAGAGCAGTATAGAATCGGGCGGCAGCGACGTCAACCACTCGGCTTGACAGCTTCAATTCGTAATCATACAGTGGGCCGGTGAGCTGAAGCGGCAAGGAGGTGTCCAATGGTCACGGCAGTCGAGCGTTTGAAGAGATCGGGCGGCATTTATGAGCGTCTGGGGATCGAGCCGATTATCAACGCTTCGGGTACCGGAACGAACCTGGGCGGCTCGATCATGGAGCCGGAGGTCACGCAGGCCATGGTGGACGCCAGCCGCGTGATGATAAGGCTGCGAGACCTGAACGAGCGGGCAGGAGAGGTCATCGCACAGCACACCGGGGCCGAGGCAGGGCTAGTCTGTGCGGGGGCGGCGGCCGGGATGATGCTGCAGGCGGCGGCGTGCATGACGGGCAAGGACCCGGCGAAGATCAAGCAGCTCCCTGACACGTCGGGCATGAAAAACGAGATCGTCGTCAAGTGGGACCAGAACAGTGGCTATGTTCAAAACTGGCGCCAATCCGGTGCGAAGATCGTGTTCGTGGGCAGCAGCGGGAGGGCCCGTGACTGGGAGATCGAGGGAGCCATCGGAGAGAAGACTGCGGCGCTGGCGTTCACCGCCTCACGCTGGTACCCCGACTCCTTTGACGGATTGGATGAAATGGTAGAGATCGGGCAGCGCCACGGCGTTCCGGTCATAGTGGACGCGGCGGCGATGCTACCTCCGCCGGAGAACCTTCGCAGGTTCATCGAGCATGGTGCGGACATGGTGGCCTTCAGCGGCGGCAAGGCGCTCAGGGGCCCCCAGTCCGCGGGAATCCTGTGCGGCAGGGAGGACCTGGTGGAGGTTGCGGCCATGAACAGCAGCCCGAACTCCTCCATCGGAAGGCCGGCCAAGGTCTGCCGGGAGGAGATCGTGGGACTGATGGTAGCTCTGGAGCGCTACGTGGAGCGCGACCATGAGGCGGACCAGCGCCGCTGGCGCGAGCAGTGCCAGGAGGTCGTGGACGCCATAATCGAGATTCCCGGAGTTACTGCCGCCGTCGCTCAGGACGACTGGAGCCGGCCGGTCCCGGAGACGACCATCGGCCTGGGCGCCGACTATCGGGGCCCCTCGCCACAGGACGTCAGGGATGCCCTGGGTGACGGCGATCCACCGATCGTCATCGGGGTGGCCCGGCGTCCGGGGGAGGACCTGTTCATCAACCCCCACGGGTTGCTGGAGGGCGAGGCGGAGCTGGTAGCGCAGCGGCTACGGGCAGCCATGATGGGCGAGTAGGCGAGCCGCCTGGCGGCTCGAAAGATTCGCGGCCTAGTAGTCCTCGAAGCTCTGGCGGCCGAAGCCGTAGTAGTCCTGAAGGTAGTTGGAGCCGTAGCTGCCGTGGATGGGCGGCCGCTCCTCAAGCGACAGCGCGGCCACCTGTGCCATCACCAGCCGGCGGTCGAGATAATCTTTTCTGAACTCGGCCAGCGAGGGAACGTAAATCAAAACCTCGATCATCATCACAAACAAAATGATCAGCACCAGCAATTGTGATGACAGGCTATTGAAAAATGTTGGACGTTTCCCTTGCATGAATGAATTTGTAGAGGAATTTTGCCTAAAATTAAATAATTTTCAGGGTTTTACCCGGGAAGGGTGTTCAGTTGTCTGAGGTTTGACCCGCGGCATCGTTCAGATCCCAGTCAAATCCGTAGCTGGAAATTTTCCCGACCGGCGCCAGCTGAACCGCTAAATCCCCCCGCGCCCGGTTTTTGATGTGGGCCAGGATTTGCTCTTCCTGTTCGCCGAAATCGCGCCCATACCAGTCGTATATGCGTGACAGCGTAACCCCGGTCCCCCTGATCTGGCGGATCGCCGGACCATGGTTGATGAAAGTGGTTTCGGCCGCCGCCAGGTCTTCCTCAATGGATTTCCCGGTAAAAGGCTTTGCCGCCAGCGCCGGGCAGCCCCGCGCCCCGCAGCTCAAGACATAATGGATCCGCAAATCTTCCCAGATCGGGCGCAGGATGCGGTGGTGGATGTCGTTCAGGCTCAGATTTATCAGGTACACCCGGAACCTTTTTTCCTTCCACGGTCCGGGCGAGAAAAACCACCCGCCGATGTCGTTAATGCTGCGCACCGGATAGTCTTCAAGAACGATACTGACCACCAGGGCATTATAGGCGTTGATCCAGAACGCCATTTGTTCATCCCGGTTCAGGCGGTCGACATCGGTCCGCCCCAGCATGATGATGTATTGGGACAAAACCTCCTGGTCCTGGTCTGTGACGGCGGCATAGTTAAAAGCGCTTTCCCCCTCATCCCGGGCCACCAGGTAGGCGCCCAGAAGGTTTTGCCAGGGGCTGTGGTCGACCGCCCGACCGGAGAGCTGGTCATTGACCAGCCAGCGCTCCATAAGGTTCGGTTTTTCCGCTGCCTGCAACAGGGCAATAGGGAACAGAAGAAAAATCAGGGCGGCCAGAAACCTCCGGCCGGCCGCTCGCGTTAATCCTGGCTTGTTTAATGTCATGCCAAAGCCCCTCATTCCCAGCTTCCGGCTTCTAGCTTTATCCCAATTTGTTCCAAAGGGCAAAAGGAGCGTAAAAGGCCCTGAATTTTTGGCCCTGATCCCGGAAAACAAATTGAGGAAATTCACCTTTACGGCCATTGACTTGTCCTGGGGAGAGCGCTATACACCCCCTCGCAATTGAGAAACGGGTCAGGCCCAAGAGGCTGAACCCGGAGCAGAGGCGACAATGAAAAGAACATTTCAGCCCAGCAACCTGGTTAGAAAACGGCGACACGGTTTCCGCGCCCGGATGGCCACTGTCGGCGGCCGCCGGATCCTGAATGCAAGGCGGGCCAAGGGCCGCAAGCGCCTTTCTGCTTAATTTCAAGGGGGCAATCGACCCTTTTTGAGGATCAGCGCCGGCTCCCACCAAGGGGCCGGTTTTTTTATGTTTCTTGACGGTATAGATACAGATCATGAGGAAAAAGCCCGACATATATACCCTGAAGACCCGCCGGCAGTTTTTATCGGTGGCGGCCGCTGGTGTCAAAAAGCCCATGCCGGGCCTGGTGGTCCAGATTAAGGCGCCGGCCGAGGATGCGGAAAAAGGGATTTACGCCGGCCTGACCGTGACCAAACGGTGCGGCGGCGCGGTTGAGCGCAACCGCATCAAGCGCCGCCTGAGAAAGGTGATCGGGGAGGTTTTCCCGGACTCTGGCCGGGATCGATTTCACTATGTGGTGATCGGGCGAAAAGCGGCCCTTAAGAGGCCCTATGAATTGTTGGTTCAGGATTTGAAAAGCGCGCTCGAAGTCTTACATAAGCGTCTTGAAAAAAAGGTCTGAGACATGTCGCCATTGGCCAAATTTTTCCAGCTTATGATCAGCGGCTACCAGCGGCTGGTTTCACCCTTTTTTCCGCCCACCTGCCGCTTCCAGCCGACCTGCAGCCAGTACGCGGCGGAGGCTATTAAACTTCATGGTGGACTTACGGGCTCGTGGCTGGCATTAAAGCGCATTGGCCGGTGCCACCCCTTTGGCGGCTCCGGTTTTGATCCCGTGCCGGAGGCCTCTGAGGGGCATTCTGAACCGCGCAAAAAGAAAGCGAAGAATAAGGTTTGAATTATGGGTGATATGAAAAATTTGCTGTGGGCGGTGGTCCTCTCGATGCTGGTTCTGTTTCTCTATCAGACATTTTACTTAGGCCCGATGGATGAGCTGGCCCGTGAGCGGGAACAGCTGGATCAGGTAGCTGAGGTCGATCAACCCCTTGATCTGGGCGGTGAGACCATTACCGACCCTGATGCACCTTCGCGGGAGATATTGGGTGAAGCCCCGCTGGAAGCGGTCTCCCCGCCGGCCGTCTCGGTCCCGGTGATAATTGACGCCGCCCGCGTACGCGGCAGTATTTCAACCCGTGGGGCCACGCTGGATAATCTGATCCTGAAGGATTATTACGACCGGGTTGGCGAAGGGGCGTTAAATATTAACCTTTTAAGGCCGGCGCCGGAAAATAATGCTTATTTTGCGCGGTTTGGCTGGCGGGCCAACGCCAGCGTCGAACTCCCCGATGAAAATACCGTCTGGAATGCCCGGGGCGGGACATTAACCACCGGCAACCCAGTCGAGCTTTACTGGGAAAACAGCCAGGGTGTTACCTTCCGCCAGTTTTTTTCGGTCGATGAAAATTTTCTTTTCACCGTCCGCCAGGTGGTTGAGAACAACTCAGGCGCCAGGATTAACGTCGCTCCTACCGGCGGCATCTGGCGCATCGACACCCCCGACACGCTGGGCTTTTTTATTCTGCACGAAGGGCCGATCGGGGTTTTCAATGACCAGGTTGAAGATGAGTACGACTATGAGGATTTGGCCGATGATGGCCCGTTGGAATATGCCGGAAGCAACAATGGCTGGCTGGGATTTACCGGCAAAAACTGGCTGACCGCACTGATTCCCGATCAAGGCAAATCCTTTACCGGCAATTATACCTACAGCAAAATACGCGGCCGGGATGTTTACCGGGCCAGATTCTTGGTCGAAGGCGGTGAAGTTGTGGCGATCGGCGCGAGATCAGAATACACTTCCCACTTTTTCGCCGGCGCCAAGGAAGTGGATCTGATCGATGCTTATAGCGAAGCCTATAACATTCCGAAATTTGACTGGGCGATCGATTGGGGCTGGTTCAGTTTCCTGACTCAGCCGATTTATTTCACCCTGGATTTTTTCTTCAAGGCGACCGGGAACTACGGGGTCGCGATCCTGATTTTGACCATCATCATCAAGATTTTCTTTTTCCCGCTGGCCAACAAGTCCTACCGGGCCATGAGCAAAATGAAAAAGCTGCAGCCCAAGATGAAGCAGATCAAGGAACGTTATGCCGACGACAAAACGCGCCAGCAGCAGGAAACGATGGCGCTTTACAAGAAGGAAAAGGTCAATCCGGCGGCCGGGTGCTTGCCGATTTTGCTGCAGATTCCGGTGTTTTTCGCCCTTTACAAGACGTTGTTTGTCACAATTGATTCCCGCCACCAGCCGTTCTTTGGCTGGGTCCACGATCTGTCGGCCCCGGACCCGGCAACCTTGATCACCGGTTTCGGCCTGATCGACTGGTCCTATCCGGGTTGGATTTCCTTCCTTGCGATCGGCATCTGGCCGATCCTGATGGGCCTGACCATGTGGCTGCAAATGAAGCTGAACCCGCAATCTCCGGACCCGATCCAGGCCAAGATTTTCATGTTCATGCCGATCCTGTTTACCTTCATCCTGGCGCCGTTCCCGGTCGCCCTGGTGATTTACTGGACCTGGAACAACCTGCTGTCGATCGCCCAGCAGTGGGTCATCATGAGGCGCGAAGGTGTTTCAATAAAAGATGGCTAAGGAAAAAGGCAGCGCGGCTGGCCCCCCCTGGGCCGTGGAGTGCACCTTTTTGACCAGTGCGGTTTCCGCCAACGATCTGCCCCAGACCAGCTTGCCGGAAGTGGCCTTCGCCGGGCGCTCCAACGTCGGGAAATCGACCCTGCTGAACGCCCTGTTGGGGCGCAAAAAGATGGCCAAGACTTCCAATACCCCGGGACGCACCCGGATGCTGAATTATTTTCATCTAACCGGAGATAGTCTGGGCGGCGGGTGTTATCTGGTTGATATGCCCGGCTATGGCTACGCCCGGGCGGCCAAGGGCCAGGTCAGGCGCTGGACCGGCCTGATCAAGGATTACATGAGGGGAAGGGCGCCCCTGAGGCGGCTGTTTCTTCTGATCGACGCCCGCCGCGGGCTGATGAAAAGCGACCGGGAAATCCTTGAACTTTTGCAAGCAGCCGCGGTTTCCACCCTGGTGGTGGCGACCAAAATCGACAAACTGAAAGTGGCGGAGCGTGAACCGGCTCTGGAAAAACTGCGCAACGACCTGAAACCTTATGTTATTGTGCACCCCGATATCCTGGCCACCAGCGCGGTCAAGAATATCGGCATTGATGACTTGCGCGATGCGATAGCCGACGTGTGCAAGGGTTAGGAGGAAGAACGCCTGCGATGGACCAGATTATCCGGAAAAAAAGCAAAAAAAAGGTGTCGAATAGCTCTTCGACCGCCTGGATATTTGATCTCGACAACACCCTTTATCCCGAACATTGCAACCTGTTTGCCCACATCGATGTCAAAATGAAGGCCTATATTACGAACTTGCTTGGGGTCGACGGGGACCAGGCCTATAAAATACAAAAGGATTATTTCATCCGCTATGGCACTACGCTGCGCGGCCTGATTGAAGTGCACGGGGTCAACCCGGAAGATTTTATGCATTTTGTCCACGACATTGACCTGTCCCCGCTGAAACAAGATCAGGAACTGCGCCGGGCTTTAAGCGAAATTCGGGGGAGAAAATTTATCTTTACCAATGGGGAGGCCCGCTATGCCACCCGGGTGCTGGAAAAAATCGGCATTGAAGACCAGTTCGACGGAATATTTGATATCGCCGCGGCTGGCCATATTCCAAAGCCCAATGAGGCCTCCTATCAAAACTTCATCGACCACTTCGGGATTGACCCGAAAAATGCCGTAATGATCGAGGACATGGCCCGCAACCTGGCCCCGGCGGCGGCCCTTGGCATGACCACGGTGTGGGTCAAGACCCGCTATGAATGGGGAGCGATAGGCTATGACGCCGCGCACATTGATTATGAAACCGACCATCTGGTAGGCTGGCTCAGCGAAACGCTTCAAACGTGAGGATATGGATAAACTAAAGAATATCATCGAGACCGCCTGGGAGAAACGCAGCTCGTTGAGCACTGGTGATCCGGTTCTTTCTTCGGTAGCGGAAGTCATTGCCTTGATGGATCAGGGGCGGCTCAGGGCAGCTGAGAAAAAGGACGGCGTCTGGCAAGTTAACCAATGGGCCAAAAAGGCGGTTCTTCTTTATTTTCAGCTGTCGGAAAACCGCCTGGTCAAGGAAGGTCCATGGTACGACAAGGTGCCGATGAAATTCTCCGGCTGGGGCGAAGACGACTTCAAAAGGGCCGGTATACGCGCCGTTCCCGGCTCACTGGTCCGCTTTGGTGCGTACCTCGGCCAGGGTGTGGTGCTGATGCCCTGTTACGTCAATATCGGTGCCACCATCGGGGACGGCACCATGGTGGATACCTGGGCGACGGTGGGAAGCTGTGCGCAGGTGGGAAAAAACTGCCATATCTCAGGCGGGACCGGGATCGGCGGGGTGCTGGAACCGGTCCAGGCAAACCCGGTCATTATCGAAGACAACTGTTTTATCGGCGCCCGGTCGGAAGTGGCCGAGGGGGTCATAATCGAAGAGGGAGCGGTGCTTGCCATGGGGGTTTATCTTGGCAAATCCACCCCGATCCTGGACCGGAAAAGCGGCCGGGTCACAACCGGGCGAATCCCGGCGTATTCAGTGGTGGTGCCGGGTATCCTGCCGGAAAAAAACACCTACGCGGCGGTGATTGTCAAATCCGTGGATGCCGGAACCCGGGCCAAAACCTCCATCAACGATTTGCTCCGCCCGTGAAAGGCGGCCCAGTCCCTTGTCCCCGAAAAAAACCCATAGCCAAACCTTACCCGAACATATCGTCCTCTCGCTGTTTGTCGCGTTTCGTTTTTTGATAGGCGATTCCACGGCGCTGAAGTTTATGGAGGTTTCGGGCAGAAACGTTTTGCGGTCTTTCTCAGCCCTGATGTTCGCTGCCCCCCTTTATGTTTTGATCCAGTGGCTACAGTTCCGGGGGCCGGATTTTGAATGGACTGATTTTTTGCTTATTTTTGGCCTTTTTGCCGGATACGCGATCGCCTGGATAATGTTTGCCTATGCGATTTTTTATGCTTGGTCGATCATCGGCCCGCGCCACAATTACCTGGTCTTTATGCCGCTTTATAACTGGGGCCGGATATTTTTCCTTATCATCATGCTGCCCTATTTTGCCCTTAGTTCATTCTCCGTCATAGCCGGGACGGCAGCGGTTGTGGTCTGGTGGATCAGTCTCGGGCTGGGCTTAAGCTACAAGTTCTACATCACCCGCAAAGCGCTCGGCGCGTCTGTCTTTCACGGCATATTGTTCGTGCTGTTTGATGTTTTGCTGGTGCTGTTTGTCGAAGTGCTGTTTATGCAGGCGTTTGGCTTTCCCGGTATTCCACTCTGATGAGATACAGCCCGTGCGGCGGGGCATTGAACCCGACCGCCGTCCGGTCCCTGGCCTCAAGCGCCTCGGTGACATCATCTGCGGTCCATTTACCCAGGCCCACCAGCTTCAGGGTGCCGACCATCGAGCGCACCTGGTGATGCAAAAATGAACGCGCCGAAACCCGGAATAAAATTTCCTCGCCCAACCGTTCAACGTCCAGCCGGTCCAGCGTCTTGACCGGTGATTTTGCCTGGCACCTGATCGAACGGAAGGTGGTAAAGTCATGTTTCCCTACTAACGCTTGAGCGGCGGCATGCATTTTCTCCGCATCAAGCTTTTGCGGCACGTGCCAGACCTTCCCGTGGTCCAGCACCGGCGGCGCCTTGCGGTTCAGGATGCGGTAAAGATAATGGCGCCGGGCTGCCGAAAAGCGGGCGTTGAAGTTTTCATCGACAGCCTCAGCCTTAATGACCGCCACTTTGGCCTCTTTCAGGTGGGCGTTGACCGCGGCCATCACCTGGTGGTGGGTGATTTTTTTCTCCAGGTCAAAATGGGCTACCTGGCCCAGCGCATGAACCCCGGCGTCGGTCCGGCCAGCGGTGGTCAGGCGGACGCGCTCGCCGGAAAAGGCATGGATCGCTTTTTCAATGGCCTCCTGAACCGACGGCCCGTTGTCCTGGGCCTGCCAGCCGACATACCCGGTGCCGTCGTATTCTATCGTGATCTTGAAGCGCTGGGCCATGGGACTAGCCGAGAACCTCCCCCGGTGCGATCGGCTGGCCGCGCAAAAACTCAGCCGCCGTCATCGGCTTTTTGCCTGCGCGCTGGACCCGTTCAATCCGGTATGCCCCGGTCTTGCAGGCAACCGTCAGGGACTTGTCCAGGACCTCCCCGGGGGCGCCTTTTTGTTTCACCGCATGACCTTTCAGAATACGAATGCGCTTGCCTCTATGCTGGAACCAGGCCCCCGGGTACGGGCAAAAGGCGCGGACCTTGCGGTCGACCTCGATGGCCGGGGCGCTCCAGTTAATGCGGCTTTCGCTTTTTTTGACCTTGGGGGCATAGGTGGCTTTGGTTTCATCCTGCGGCGTCGGAACCAGTTTTCCCGTGACATACCCTTCCAGCGCCGGGACAATCATGCCGGCCGCCTGGTCAGATAGGCGGTCGTGCAGGGAGCCGGCGGTTTCATCGGCCTTGAGGGTAAATTGTTCCTGGATAATGATCGCCCCGGCGTCCAGGCCCTTTTCAATTTTCATGATGGTGTTGCCGCTGACCGTCTCACCGGCCTCAATCGCCCGCTGGATCGGCGCCGCGCCCCTGAATTTCGGCAGCAGCGAGGCATGAATGTTCAGGCATCCCTTGCCGGGCGCGGTCAGGATCTCCTCCGGCAGGATCAGCCCGTAAGCCGCCACCACGGCTACCTCCGCGCCCAAGGCCTTGAAGGTTTCAAGATCCTTTTTATCCTTGAAGTTTTCGGGGGTCAGGACCGGAATGCCATGATCTTCAGCGAACCGGTGAACCGGACTTTTGCTCTCCTTCATGCCGCGCCCGCTTTTTCGCGGTGGCTGGGTGTAAACCGCGACAACCTGGTGCCGGCTTTCAACCAGGGCCTTTAGCGAGGGAACCGCAAACTCCGGG
>JADFFP010000026.1 GCA_022568115.1 Pseudomonadota bacterium
TCCGCCATCATGCTGCCGTTCGAGGCTTTGCATGAGGCCTTCAGTTGCGTGGAAAAAAAGAGCGCGCCGTGATCCGCTTTGTTGCCTTTCTGGTGTCAGCGTTTTGTTTTTCAAGCGCAGCGCTGGCGGCCGATTTCACTTTGCCGGAAGGGTTCCGGGCGACCGTTTTCGCTGATAACCTCGGCTACGCCCGGCATCTGACGGTGCGCGAGGATGGCGCGGTTTATACCATTTTACGGCGGCGCCTTTTCGGTCCCGGCCTGGTGGCGATGCGCGATGATGATGGTGATGGCGCCGCCGACCGGGTGGAGCGCTTTGGCTCATACCGCGGCACCGGGGTCGCATTCTATAAAGGCTATCTCTATTTCGCCACCACCGATGCGGTTTACCGTTATTCGTTTGAGGGCGATGAGCTGGCGCCAAGCGCCGATCCGGAGGTGGTGATTGGCGGCCTGTCAAGCCACGGCAACCATGCCGAAAAACCCTTTACCTTCGATCAGGACGGCAACATTTACGTCAACTTCGGCGCCCCCTCGAACGCTTGCCAGCGCATCAGCCGCTTCCCCGGCAGCCGCGGCATTAATCCCTGCCCGCAGCTTGGTGAGCGCGCCGGAATCTGGCGTTTTAAGGCGGACCGGCTGGGACAAACCCAAGCCGACGGTGAGCGCTATCTCTCAGGGGTCAGGAACGCCCTGGGGCTGGACTGGAATTTTGAGAGGCAAGCGCTTTTTTTCACCACCCACGGGCGCGATCAATTGGGCTATCTGTGGCCGGATGTTTACACTCCGGAACAAAGCGCCGAGCTGCCGGCGGAGGAATTTCACGAGGCCATCGAGGGGGCCGACTACGGCTGGCCTTACACTTATTATGATCAGTTATCCGGCGCGCGCATGGTGTCCCCGGAATACGGCGGCGATGGCGAGACCCAAGCCGGGAAGGGAAAATACCAGGATCCGCTGCTGGCCTTCCCGGGCCACTGGGCGCCCAATGATTTGCTGTTCTATACCGGTGAAATGTTTCCAGAGAAATACCGCGGCGGAGCGTTTATCGCCTTTCACGGCTCGTGGAACCGCTCACCCTTCCCCCAGGCCGGCTACCGGGTGGTGTTCATTCCCTTTGAGGACGGCGCCCCGGCCGGTGGGTGGCAGACCTTTGCCGAGGGCTTTGCTGGGCCGGGCAAAATAGCCTCATCAGGAGACGCCAAATACCGGCCGATGGGGCTGGCGATCGGGCCTGAGGGTGAGTTGTATATCTCCGATTCGGTCGAGGGGCGTATCTGGAAAATAACCTATAAATCTGATTAACTTCTCGATTCATCATCTAGGGCTTGCGTTCGCCGGGATTTCTTGGAATAAAAAGCGCGGGATAAAAAATAATCAATAAAAATTAGTTTTAAGAAAGAACAAGCAATGACAAATCAAGTTTCCAAGGCGCCGGGGGCGTCCGGCGGTACCGATATTTTAGGCCATCCCAGGGGGTTGGTTGTTTGTTTCTTTATGGAAATGTGGGAGCGCTTTTCCTATTATGGGATGCGCGCGCTTCTGATATTCTATCTCACCCAGCATTTCCTGTTTGGCCAAAAAAGCTTTTTGATCTACGGCGCCTATACCTCGCTGGTCTATCTGGTTCCGGTGATCGGCGGGATGCTGGCTGACCGTTATCTGGGGTCGCGGAAAGCTGTGACTCTTGGTGCGCTTTTGCTGGTGGCCGGGCATTTCGGGATGGCCTTTGAAGGACCGCCAGCACAGGAATTTATTGAATATCAGGGCGTGCAATACGAACTTGTAACCGAAGGACGGAGTGACAGTGCCATTGAATACCTGCGTTCCGAAAGTGTCCTCTATAATATAGAAAGAGGGGTGGACGGCATCACGGTTCTTGGCCTGGAGGACGGCAGTTCCGTGCCATCTTTCCTGCCCCATGAAGAATACACCACCACGATCGAGCGGGATGATTTTTATCTGAACATTTTTTACCTGTCCCTGGCCTTGATTATTACCGGGGTGGGGTTCCTGAAAGCCAATATTTCCACCATTGTCGGCGCTCTATACAAGAAAAATGATGCCCGGCGGGACGGGGGCTTTACGATCTTTTACATGGGCATCAATCTGGGCGCATTTCTGGCCCCCTTGCTGTGCGGTTATCTTGGCGAGGTTTACGGATGGAAATACGGTTTTGGCCTGGCTGGCTTTGGCATGCTGGCCGGCCTTTTTGTTTTTCTCAGGGGGCAGCCGTGGCTGGAGGGCAAGGCTGATCCGCCCGATGCCAAAAAACTTAAGGAAAGAATATTTTTGATGTTCAGCCGGGAGCATGTGATCTGGCTGGGCTCAATCGTTGGTGTGGCGGCAATCTGGTGGCTGGTCCAGCATCAGGTGCTGGTCGGATATATGTTGGGCGGGTTTGGTGCGCTTATGCTTGCGGTGGTGCTCTTTTACTCGTTTACCAAGTGCGAAAAGCCGGACCGGGACCGTATGATGGTGGCTTCCACCCTGATCGTGTTCTCGGTTTTGTTCTGGTCGCTGTTTGAGCAGGCCGGCAGTTCCTTGAATTTGCTCGCTGATACAAATGTAGACAGAACCATTTTCGGGTTTACAATTCCTGCATCCATGTTTCAATCCCTGAATCCCATGTTCATAATTCTTCTTGCTCCTTTATTCAGCATAATGTGGGTGTGGCTTGATAAAAAGGGATGGGAGCCGGCAACACCCTTTAAATTCAGCATTGGTATTTTCCTGGTGGGATTTGGCTTTCTGGTTATGTGGTTTGGCGCTCAATTTGCTGACAGTGTTGGCCAGTTTGGGCTTATCTGGCTGGTTTTGATTTACTTTATCCATACCACCGGTGAGCTGTGTCTATCGCCGGTCGGCCTTTCCATGGTCACCAAGCTGTCGGTGGCCAAAGTGGTGGGGATGATGATGGGGGTCTGGTTTATGGCCAGCGCCGGGGCCAATTATATTGCGGGCCTTATTGCCCGGGAAACCGGCGGGGAAACCTTGGGTGGCAAGGTTGTGGACCCGACCGCCAATCTTGATACGGTTATGGGCGTTTATTTGAATGTCGGGCTGTTAGCGGTTGGCGTCGCCCTGCTGTTGTTTATCCTCTCCCCGCTGTTGAAGAAGGGAATGCACGGGGTTCATTAAAAAGCCACCAAGAAAAAATTTCCAAGCGGCGGGGGGTTCCCCGCCGTTTTTTTCACAATCCGGTGAGCGGAAGGGTTTGCGCGATGAAACCTGTTGCGAAGGGCCGGGGCCTTGTCTAACGTATCTTGCTTGGTTCCAACATATGGGGAAAAAAATGAAACCACTGACCGGATTACTCCTGGGCGCCAGCCTGGCGGCGTTAAGCGCGGCGCTGCCAATCGCTCACGGAGCAGAGGACGGGGCGCGCGCCCCCCACGCCTCAAGCTATCACCCGATGGCATCAGTGCCGACCATGATTATAAACGTCAATATTTATGACGGGCGCGGGGGTTTGATTGAAAACGGTTCGGTGCTGATGAAGGACGGCGATATCGCCGCCATTGGCGCCAGTCTTGAGGCCCAAGAGGGCACCGTTGTCATCGACGGCCAGGGCAAATGGCTGACCCCGGGCATCATTGATGTCCATTCCCACTACGGGGTTAATGCCTCGCCGGGGATGAACGCCCATTCCGACGGCAACGAGGTGACCGGGCCGAACACCGCCGAGGTGTGGGCCGAACACGGTGTCTGGCCGCAGGACCCCGGGTTCGCCCGGGCGCAGGCCTCGGGGGTGACCACGCTGCAGATCCTGCCCGGCTCCGCCAACCTGATCGGCGGGCGCGGCGTGACCCTGAAAAACGTGCCGGCCCGGACCGTCCAGGCGATGAAGTTCCCGGGCGCCAGGCAGAGCGTTAAGTTCGCCTGCGGCGAAAATCCCAAACGGGTCTACGGGCAAAAGGGAGAATCCCCCTTCACCCGGATGGGCAATGTGGCGGGCTACCGCGCGGCCTGGGCCAAGGCGGTTGAATACAAGCGCTCATGGGATGACTATTACGAAAAGGCCGAGGCCGGTGACGAAGCTGCCAAAGCGCCAGTCCGCGATTTACAAATGGACACCCTGATGGGGGTGCTGAATGGGGAAATCCTGATCCAACACCACTGTTACCGCGCCGATGACATGGCCAATATCATCGAGGTCTCGAAAGAGTTCGGCTTTAAAATCACCGCTTTCCACCATGCGGTCGAGAGCTACAAGATCGCTGACATTCTGGCCGGGAATGATATCTGCTCGGCGATGTGGGCGGACTGGTGGGGCTTCAAGATGGAAGCCTATGACGGCATCCGGGAAAACGCCGCCCTGGTCCATAACGCCGGCGCCTGCGCGGTGATCCATTCGGATTCCGGGACCGGCATCCAGCGCCTCAACCAGGAAGCGGCCAAAACGCTGGCCGACGGCAACAAGGCCGGGCTTGATATCTCCAGGGCCGAGGCCTGGGGATGGATCAGCTACAACGCCGCCAAGGCTTTGGGTGTGGAAGACCAGACCGGATCGCTGGAGGTTGGCAAGGACGCCGACGTGGTGCTTTGGAGCGGTGATCCCTTCAGCGTCTATACCCGCGCTGAGAAGGTCTTCATCGATGGCGCGCTGGTTTATGACATGAACGATCAGGCCACCCATGCGGTATCTGATTTCCGGCTTGGCCTGACCGGGGAAGGAGACGACCGATGAGCAACCTTGCAAAATACCTGATGCCGTTTTTGTTTGCCGCTTCGGCCATTTCGCTGGCTCACGCGGAGAATCTGGCGATCGTCGGCGGGGATGTTTATACCGCCCATGATGGCGCCGTTTACGAAGGCGGTGTGGTGGTCATAACCGATGACAAGATCGCCGCGGTGGGCGGCGCCGATACGCCGGTGCCCGACGGCTACCGGGTGATTGACGCGACCGGCAAATGGGTCACTCCGGGGATGATGAACGCCTACACCCTGATCGGCCTCTCCGAGGTCTCGCTGGAGCCTTCAACCTTGAACCATTCGATTTCCGAGACCTTTTACAGCGCCGGTTTTGATGTAAGCTATGGCCTTAATCCCGACACCCCGATCATCCCGATTACCCGGATCGAAGGGGTCACCCGGGCGGTTGTCGTGCCCGGGTTTGGGGTGCCGTTTGACCAGAACCCGAACAAATCGGTGTTCGCCGGCCAGGCCGCGGTGATCCACCTCGGCGGCGGCTATGACCTGGTGGTCAAGGGCCAGGCGGCGGTGGTTTCCTACCCCGCCAACGCCAAGGTCGGCGGGACCCGTACAGCGGTTCTCGATTACCTGAAGGGGGCGTTGCATGAAGCCACGCCGCCCAAGGGTAAAAAGAAGAAGAAATCAAATGGCGGCGGGCGTTTCGCCAAGGCGCCGGAAGACAAAGCCGCGCTCGCCCGGGTGGTGACCGGCGAGGTGCCGCTTTACATCAACGAGAACAAGGCTTCCAACATCCTGCAGCTGCTTGCCTTGAGGGATGAGTTTCCTGACATCCGCCTGATTATCCTGGGCGCGGCCGAGGGTTGGATAGTGGCCGATGAACTGGCCGCGGCAAACGTGCCGGTGGTGATTGCCCCGACCAGCAACCTGCCCGGCAGCGGGTTCGACAGCCTTGGCGCCACCCTTTACAACGCCGGCCGGCTTGAGGCCGCCGGGGTTACGGTGGCGATCGTCAACGGCGGCTTCAGCTCGGCGCATAACGCCCGGCTTCTGAACCAGGATGCCGGCAACGCGGTGGCCCACGGCATGAGCTGGAACGGTGCTTTTGAAGCGATCACCATCAACCCGGCGAAAATCTTCGGCATTGATGAGGACTTTGGCTCGCTGGAGGCCGGCAAGGACGCCGATGTGGTGGTTTGGGACGGCGATCCGCTGGAGGTCATGTCATCCCCCGACCATGTCTTTATCATGGGCAAGGAGGTGCCATTGGTATCCCGCCAGACCAGGCTACGCGACCGCTACATGGACCTGGATGACAATGAGATGCCGTTTGCTTACAAAAAGTAACGGTTTTGAAACTCCGAAAAAAGGTGAGGGAGACCCTGTCTCTTTAGGTCGAAATCTGAAAAAAAGGGCCGGGCGGCTAACCACCCGGCCTGAGTCACGACAGCGAGGATTATGCAATCACCCCGAGGGGCGATTGCGGAGGAAGATGACTTGTCAAATGACAAGTCAAATCAACCCATCCACACCCTTAAGAAAACATTTTAAGGCGAAAAGGTCAAGATTTAAGAGCAAGTTCAGCTTTTAGGGTCTGGACTCAGGAACCGATTTTTGCTGCGGCACAGCCCTCATCGGTAGCCCGGTCCAGACCCTAATATACGGCGATCAGGTTGTCGGAGATTGAGCAGGCAGCCGGGCCCAACAGGATAATAAACAGCATCGGCAGGATAAACATAATCAGTGGAATGGTCATAATTGCCGGCAGGCGGGCCGCTTTTTCCTCGGCCTTCATCATCCGCTCGTTTCTGAATTCATGGGAAAGTACACGGAGCGAATGCGCCAGCGGGGTACCGTATTTTTCGGTCTGAACCAGGGTTGCGACCACGCCCCTGATTGATTTCAGCGGCACTCTTTCGGTCAGGTTTATCAAGGCCTGACGCCGGTCAGGTAAAAAGCCGAGCTCGATCGAAGCCAGGCCGAACTCGTCGGACAGCTCTTCCGATTGGCGCATCATTTCGCGCGAAACACGGGACAGCGACGCATCCAGGGTCAATCCGGCCTCGGCGCAAATGACCATCAGGTCGAGCGCATCGGGGAGGGCCTTCTGGATCGCGGCGGCGCGTTTGGTGGCCACATTCGTGACCAGGATGTTGGGAAGATAAAAGCCAAAAAGGACCCAAGCCAAGCCAAAACCCGTCTGGACCCAAGTGTTGTTCTGGAACAGGTCAAGGCCGTAAATCATGGTTAAGGACACACCCACCATTAAAAAGGGCAGGGCAGCCTTGCCGAACATGAATGCCACCAGGGCGTCATTGTTGCGATACCCGGCCTGGACCAGTTTGACCGTGATTTTTTCGGTTTGCCCGGAACGGAGCAGATTAAACTTGTCCAGGAAACGGCTCATGAAACCCATTTTTTGCGTTTTTTTGATCTGCGTGGTGCGGCGTTTGCTGGATACAATCCCGGCTTTCAGGATTTCCCGCCGTTCCTGCAGCAGTTTCAGGCGTTTGCCGATCGGATTGTACGAAAGGGTAGCATTCCAGGCCACCAGAACGGCAAGAAAGGCGAACACACCCGCGAGGATGGTTATGACATCAATAAGTTCCAGGCCTAGAAAGTTAAAGTCCATTTTTAAATCTCGAAATTGATCATCTGTTTCATGACAAACCCGCCGATCGCCATCCAGGCCAGGCCGCCCAGGGCGGTGTACATCGCCCTTGGGTCAGTGAACAGGACACTGGTGTATTTGTAGTTAATGGTCAGCAGCATAAAGAACATGACAAAGGGCAGCGCGCCGACGATGTAGGCGGATGCCTTTCCTTCCGAGGACATGGCCTTGATTTTGAGCTTCATCGACTGGCGGCGGCGCAACAGGTCGCTCAGTTTTGCCAGGGTTTCAGCCAGGTTACCGCCGGTTTCCCTCTGGATCGCCAGGCTAATGACAAAGAATTTAAACTCCGCCGCATCAATCCGCTCGGCGGTGTTCTCCAGCGCCTCATCCAGGTTTTTGCCGAGCATGATCTGGTCCATGACTTTCCGGAATTCCCCGCCCACCGGATTCGCAACCTCCTTGGCGACGGCATTGATCGACTCTGTAATTGGAAGCCCGGACCTCAGGCCCCGGACAAGCAGGTCAAGAGCATCCGGAAACAGGGTGATAAAAGCCTTAATCCTGGTTTTAACCATGGTATTGATAATCTTGTGAGGAAGGCCAAAACCGACCACCAGCGCGGCAAAAAATGCCAGCAAGGGGTTCAACTTGATAAAAAGTAATAAAAACAGGAACACAATCAGGGCCGACACCACAATCATCGCCATGTAATGTGCTATTGTCAGGTTTCTCCCGGTCCCGGCCAGGCGCATTTTGATGACATCTATGTTCGGCATGATCCGGCGGAACAGCTGTTCCACAGTTGTTATCTTGGTGGCTTCGGAAAAGACCCTGCGAATCTGCGGGTCTTTCGGAGAGCCCCGGGCGTAGCGCTGTTTAAACCCGGCCAGTTTTGTCTTGGAAATCTGCCGTTTGTCGGAAAAAATATATAAGACAGCAAAAATCAATCCCGCTACTGCCAGCGTGATGAAAAAGATACCAATGATAAGGGTATTGATATTTTCCATGTCAAACCTCAGCTCATGGCCATCATCAGCGGGCGGCCCAGCCCATAGTATTCAGCATTTTCCATAAAGTGCGGCCTTAGGCCCGAAGAATTAAATTCACCAAGCAGCATGCCCTTTTCATCCTCGCCGGTAAACTTGTACTTGTAAAGTTCCTGAGTGGTGATGACATCGCCTTCCATCCCGACCACTTCGGTAATACTGACGATCCGGCGCATACCGTCGCGCATGCGGGAGACCTGGATGATCATATCAAGAGCATCAGAAATCTGGGTCCTAACCGCCCTTGAGGGCAGATTAATACCCGCCAGGCCAACCATATTCTCAAGCCGGGTCAAGGCTTCCCGGGGGCTGTTGGCGTGAACCGTTCCCAATGAGCCGTCATGGCCGGTATTCATGGCCTGCAGCATATCGACCGCCTCTGATCCACGAATTTCACCGACGATAATGCGGTCAGGGCGCATCCGCAGTGAGTTTTTAACCAGGTCGCGCATGGTCACCTCACCCTCACCCTCCAGGTTGGGGGGCCGGGTTTCCAGACGGATCACATGGGGCTGCTGCAGCTGCAACTCGGCGGCATCTTCGATAGTGACGATCCGCTCGCCATGGTCGATGGTCCGCGAGATGGCGTTCAAAAGGGTGGTCTTGCCGGAACCGGTTCCGCCCGAGATCAGGATGTTCAGGCGGCACGCCCCGGCGATTTTCAGGATTGTGCCCATTTTGGGAGAAACGTTGTTTTGCTCGATCATTTTGTCGAGGGTGATTTTCTGTTTGGCGAATTTACGAATGGAAATCGAAGCCCCATCAATGGCCAGCGGGGGAATAATGACATTGACGCGGCTGCCGTCAGCCAGGCGGGCATCACAAATCGGCGAACTTTCATCCACCCGGCGGCCGATTGCGGTAACGATTCGCGTAGCAATGTTCATCAGGTGGCGTTCGTCCTTGAAAGTGATATCGGTGAGGCACAATTTGCCTTCTTGCTCGATATACACCTGGTTAAATCTGTTGACCAAAATGTCGGTGATGCTCTCGTCCTCCAGAAGCGGTTCAAGCGGCCCGAGGCCCAGCATGTCGTTCATCAGGACCTTGACCAGTTCCTTTTGTTCCTTGAGGTTGAGGTTGATTTTTTCCTGTACCAGGATTTCACCAACCACATCGCTGACCTGTTCAGCCAGTTCGGCGCGCGGGATCTCCATTGCCGCCGTGGCGTCGATCTGGTCCATCAATTTGGAATAGATTCTTTCCTTGGCCTTGAGGACGCTTTCACTGGCCTGGGCTTTTTTGGTGCTGTCCCTGGGTGCATCATGGGAGGCTTTTTCCGATATTTTTTCAAAGTATTCGTTCAATAAATAACTGTGCAACCCTTTCCTTTCCTCCTCGGAAAGGGGGACTTTCAGCTCCTTGGCGGCTTCTTTTATGAGGTTCAGTATCTCCTCACTGACTGCACTTTTTGGCATTTCCGAAGCAACCTTGACAGGAAGGTTCTTGGTGATTTTTTTCTCCACCAGGGGGGCCAGGTTTTCAAGAACTTTATCGTGCTGTTTTTGCGCCTGGGTTATCTTGGACAGGCTGAGAGATACCTCCCGGGGTTTCAGGCCGTCTCCGAGACCGGGTTTGCGGTCTTTGTTATCCGGTGGTGTTGCAG
>JADFFP010000264.1 GCA_022568115.1 Pseudomonadota bacterium
CATCGAGGCCGTGCGCAAGGTCCTGGACAAGGCCGGCTGGAGCCTGGGAGAGGTGGACCTGTACGAGATCAACGAGGCCTTCGCCGTGGTCACCATGGCCGCCATGCGGGATCTGGATATCCCCCATGACAAGGTCAACGTGCACGGCGGCGCCTGCGCCCTGGGCCATCCCATCGGCGCGTCGGGGGCGCGCATCATCGTCACCCTGCTCGCCGCCCTCGCCAAGTACGACCTGAGGAAGGGCGTCGCCGCCTTGTGCATCGGCGGCGGCGAGGCCACCGCCATGGCCATCGAACGGGTGGTCTGAATGCGCACGGGCTCCGTATACTGGGTGCTCCACCTTCCGAAGTCGTACGGAGGACAGGCCGCGGCCCCGTCCCAGGGGAGCGGATCGCGGGGAAAGGGGGGGTCGCCATGCCCACCGTGCTGATCACCGGCGCCAGCCGGGGCCTTGGCCTCGAGTTCGCGCGCCAGTACGCCGCCGACGGCTGGCGGGTGATCGCCACCTGCCGCGATCCCGCCGGCGCCGCGGCGCTCGGCCAAGTGGCGGGCGAGGTGCTGATCGAAACCCTGGACGTGGACTCCGACGCCGCCGTCGGCGCGCTCGCCCGGGATCTCAAGGACGAGGCCATCGACCTGCTGGTCAACAACGCCGGCATCTTCGGGCCCCAGACCCAGGCGCTGGACGGCCTCGACTACGACGCCTGGGCGCGGGTCTTTCGCACCAACGCCATGGCGCCCATACGGATGGCGGCGGCGTTCCAATCGCAGGTCGCCAAAAGCGGCCTCAAGACGATCGCCACCGTGACCTCGCAGATGGGCTCGATCGGCGACAACGACGCCGGCGGCGACTACATCTACCGCTCGTCGAAGGCGGCGGTGAACGCCGCGGTGAAGAGCCTCGCCGTCGACGTCCAGCCGCTGGGGATCAAGGTGGCGCTGCTGCATCCCGGCTGGGTCCGGACCGACATGGGCTCAGAAGCCGCCCCGCTGGCCGTCGAGGAAAGCGTTGAAGGCCTGATCCGCGAGATCGATAAACTCCACCTCGAACACACCGGCTGCTGCAAAGACCACACCGGCGAGACCATCCCCTGGTAAAATTCTCTTTTTGATGAATTTTTAAAGGAGGTGGAAAAAATGCCAGCCCCCTCCTTGACATTGTCATTTATTATATTTAACTGTATACAGTATTTAGTTAGTTTTTCTGATCCCCAATTGTTTAAAAGAAAGGCCAAAGAAATTTATGCAAAACGTCAAAAAAATCGATCCCCGGCCAAACATCAGTGAAGATATCGCGAATACCCTACGCAATATGATATTCGATGGTTATTTTTCCGCGGGTGAGCGTATTAATGAGGTACACCTTTCCACCGAGCTTGGAGTTTCCCGCACCCCACTGCGCGAAGCCCTGACCACGCTGGCGGCGGAGGAAGCGCTTTACCACAGCCCGCGACGCGGTTTTTTTGTCAGTGAACTTTCCAGGGAGGAATTTGAGGATATCTACCCGATGCGGGCAATCCTTGACCCGGCCGCTTTAAGACTCTCTGGGAGACCTTCCCGGGAAAGTTTTAGCAAACTGGAACGGATCAATGAGAAAATGAAGGGCACAAGGGATTTCAAAACCCGCGCTTCACTTGATGACGAATGGCATCTTGAACTGATCAGGGACTGCAATAACCGTGTCCTGATCGGCCAGATCAAACTGTTCATGAATAGAATCCGCCGCTACGGCCTGGCGTTCCATCAGGATCGCCAGGTGGTCGAAATGTCAACCACTGAACACCAGGAAATTATTGACGCCTTGAAAAAAGACGATCTTGAGAGCGCCTGTGAATGGCTGCGCAGGAATTTGACCAGCGACAAAACCCCCATCCTGAATTGGCTGGAAGGGCGAAAAACCAAATAATTAATAAGTAAAACCCATGCGACAGTATCCAAACACAATATTCAGCTTAGTTTTAATCGCAGTAATCTTGACCCTCGGCGGGGTTCAGACACTTCTTGCCGAACCAGCCCCGGCGACCGACCTGGTGGGTTTATGGGAAGCCAGCCGTAACTTTACCCCCGAAGTAAAAGGGGATTTGCGTATTATTGAAACCAACGGGGTTTGGCGCGCGGAAATCGGTGGTTTCACTGTTGAGGTAACGGCCGACGGGAATGACTTAAGCTTTGCAATACCCGGCAACCGGGGCACTTTCCGGGGCGCCCTGGAAGGCAAGAACATCAAAGGCCATTGGGTCCAACCCCGAACCCAGTCGAATTTTGCCCCTTATGCATCTCCGGTTTTTCTTGTCTCCCAGGGGCCGGGAAGGTGGCGGGGGAAGGTATGGCCGCTTAACGACACCTTGCACTTTTATTTGATGATTGAGCCAAGAGAGGGCGGGGCCATAGGCGCTTTCATCAGAAATCCAGAGGCCAATATCGGCCGGTTTTACCGCATCGAACAGGTGCTGCAAGATGGTAATGGGGTTCAATTCCTGGATGGCAATGGCCGGGTCCGTCTCGAGGGGGTCTATCATGAAACC
>JADFFP010000265.1 GCA_022568115.1 Pseudomonadota bacterium
TCCTGCATTAGCTTTTCCGATGAAGATGAAGCCGTCCGTATTGCCAATGACACTCCTTACGGCCTCGCCGCAGCCGTCTGGACGAGTGATTTGAGCAGGGCTCACCGGGTCGCACGTAAAATCAGGGCCGGCAGTGTCTGGGTTAATTATTATGACGGCGGCGACATGACAGCGCCCTTCGGTGGTTTTAAACAGTCAGGAACCGGCCGTGACAAATCGCTACACGCGCTCGAAAAATATACCGAGATGAAGGCAACCTGGATAAATCTGGGCAGCTGATCCGGGCGATCAGGGTCGATGCTACTCCATAGTCGATGCTTGCTCCTCGAACTGCTCCAATATCCGGCAGCGGCTAACTGCATTATTTGATCACAAATTAGCCGTTCTTTTTAGTCGGTTTGGCCAAACTCAGGGAAGAAACGACTGTCACGAAAATTATGCGAATACACGAATACCGAGATATGGCGGAACTGGCGGCGGTTGTATTGACAATCAGAAATTATGACTAGACAATGGACCACCGTACGAGAAAAACTCTGGAAGGCCATATGAACAAATCACCGCGCGGACACCCCCAAATAAGGACCACGAATGATATTCATATGCTTTTGAAACGTGGGTTCGATGCATTAAACGCGCGGCGTTTTGATGAAGCCGGGGATTGTTGCAGACAGGTTCTTTCCGCAGCCCCGAAAAATATCGAAGGCCATTTTCTGGTGGGACTTATCGCAACCGAGACCAAGGAACTAAAGGTTGCCATCCAGGCATTTGGTTCGGTGACAACCCTTGACCCCAAACATTCTGCCGGGTGGGCGCAATTGGCCCGAAATTTTATGAAAATCGGGCAGCCCAAGCGCGCCGAAAATGCAGTCGAGAGCGCCATAAAAGCCGGCACGAAGGATCCCATGGTAGAGGATCTGATCGGAACCACCTGGTCGGCGCTTGGCGATCAACACCAGGCCAAGAGATGGTACAGCCGGGCGGGGAAAAAGGCTCCCAAATCACCGGCCTTTAATCTCAATTTGGCAAGCAGCCTGATTTTCCTGGGAGAAACAGAAAAAGCCGAGGCGGCCTTGGATCGGGCATTAAAGGTCAGGCCGTTTGAGCCTCAGGCCCACTGGCGCAAGTCCGCCTTGCGCCGGGCCACGGATCACAGCCATCTCGAAACCCTTGAAACCCTTATGGGAAGGTTCAGTTCAGACCCAAAGGCGCTTTCGTTCGTCGCTTACGCTGCGGGCAAGGAATATGAGGATTTGGGGGAATGGGCCGAAGCGTTCAGATGCTTCGAAAGGGGCGCAAAAGCAAAGAAACAAACAATCGAATTTGACGAAGCCGCAGAAAAAGAGATGTTCGGGGCGCTAAAGGAGACCTTCACTTCCGATTGGGTAGCCCGGGAGACTTCAGGGTTTGAAACAAAAGCCCCGATTTTCATTGTTGGCCAACCCCGGACCGGAACGACTCTGGTCGAGCGTATCATCACAAGTCACTCAATGGTTCATTCGGCTGGCGAATTGCAGCAACTCAGGCTTGCCCTTCGACGCAATGTCCGGATCGAGACACCTAAGCAACTTTCATCCGAACTGGTGCGGGCCTCCGCCGCCGCCGATCCGGCTAAAATTGGCGAAACATACATGAAGTCCTCCGCCAGCATGCAAGGGAAATTGCCCAGATTCGTCGATAAGATGCCGATTAATTACCTTTTTATCCCCATGATCGTGAAGGCGCTTCCCAATGCAAAAATTATACATCTGGTCCGCGATCCTATGGATAGTTGCTTTTCAAGTTTTAAGCAGCTTTTTGCCGAAGCTTATTTTCATTCCTACTCTCTGGGGGAAATGGCGCGGCATCACGTTCGCTATCATCGCCTGATGGCCTATTGGCGCTCCCTTTTCCCCGGGCATTTTCTTGACGTCAAGTACGAAGAGGTTGTTAGTGATTTGGAATCAAACGCACGGCGCCTGGTCGGCTATCTTGATTTGCCATGGGAAGATGCTTGTCTTGATTTTCACCGCCAGGACCAGGCGGTGACCACCGCAAGTGCGGTTCAGGTTCGTGAGAAGGTCCACACCAGATCGGTAGATCGCTGGCGCAAATATGAAAGTCAACTCAGACCGGTGCTGGAAATTCTACACGAAGCGGATGTTGTGGCTTAATCGTCGGCGCGCTTGGGGCTTTTCCTTTATTTTTTTTGTGATCACAATTATGCCTTGAAAAAATTTGGTCTTTCGGCTATTTTGATGTCAATAGATAAAGCGATTTCTGCCAATGGTGTTTCAATCTGAGGGGGAGAAATATAATCATGAAAAAATCCAAATTGAAATCGAAGCTGCTGGCGGGGTGTTCAATCTCGGCAATCGCATTGATGACTTCCATGCCGAACGTAGCCACCGCCCAACAACCTGAGGAAAACGAGGCCACCGCCCAACAACCCAGGGAAAATCTGGTTGTTGAGGAAGTTTTGGTTACGGCGCTAAAACGTGAGACCTCCATTCAGGACGTGCCACTGGCGAT
>JADFFP010000266.1 GCA_022568115.1 Pseudomonadota bacterium
TATTGTGCCGGAATGGTATTTCCTGCCCTTCTATGCGATTTTGCGGGCAGTGACCTGGGAACACCTGATTCCCAACGCCAAGCTGTGGGGCGTTATCGCCATGGCCGGCTCTATCATGATCTTGTTTGTCATTCCGTGGATCGACAAGTCCAAGGTGCGCTCGATGACCTTCAGGCCGCTGTCGCGGATCTTTTTCTGGATTATGGTGGCCGATGTGTTCCTGCTGGGGGTGGTCGGGGCCATGCCGGTGGACGGGATCTGGATTTACCTCGGGCAGTTTGGCACCGCCTACTATTTCCTGCATTTCACGGTCATCCTGTACTTGCTGGGCAAGTATGAAAAAACCCGGCCTTTGCCGAAAAGCATCTCAGAACCGGTAATTGGGTTCAGACCCTAGTAAGGCGAAGGGAAAAGAAAATGGATTTTTTGAAAAAAAACGTAGACAAAATTGTCGCCCTTCTGACCGTTATGGTGCTGGCGCTATTCGCCTTCCGGATTGCCTTGTTCCTGACCTTCAGCCCGGCCGGGGAGGGGACATTCCGTTATTGGATGTACGATGTGCTTGGCATTGAAGCGGCCGCCGGAGAGGAACGCCCGGCGCTGCCCCCCAACCAGGTCGCGTGGCCGTTTGAAGGCCCCCTGGGCCAGTATGACATGGCTTCGGTGCGCCGCGGGCTCCAGGTTTACCGGGAGAGTTGCTCGGCCTGTCATAGCCTGAACCAGATCGCCTTCCGCAACCTGACCGAGATTGGCTACAGCGAGGGCGCCGCCAAGGCGATCGCCGCTGAATACACCGTCACCGACGGTCCCGATGCATATGGCGACATGTTTGAGCGGGCCGGGCGCCTGACCGATTATTTCCCAAGTCCGTTCGCCAACCAGAATGCCGCCAAGGCCGCCAATAGCGGCGTCGCCCCGCCGGATTTATCCCTGATCACCAAAGCCCGTGGGGATGGCCCCAACTATGTCTATTCCATCCTGACCGGGTACGGGGACGCGCCGGACGGTTTCGAGTTCAATTCGGACGTGACCAACTACAATCCTTATTTCCCGACCTGGGAAATACTGATGATGGCCCCTTTGTTTGAAGACATGGTCGAATACCAGGACGGCACCGAGGCGAATGTCGAACAGATGGCGGCGGACGTGACCAATTTCCTGATGTGGACCGCCGAACCCAATCTCGACGACCGCCACAAAATGGGCTTCAAGGTCACCGCTTACATGGTGATCCTGACCATATTGCTGTTCTTTTCGATGCGCGTCATCTGGCGCCGGGTGAAAAAGTAGGTGCTCATGTCAGAGTGGGCGACATCGCGGATCAGGACTATCCCAGACTTTCCCAGGAAGGGGGTCCAGTTCCGCGATATCACCACCCTGCTGGCCGACCCGGTCGGGTTCAGGAAGGCGGTTGATGAATTGGTTCAACTGTTTGCCGGGGTCAATATCGATAAAATCGCCGGCATCGAATCGCGCGGGTTTATTCTCGGCGGCGCCGTCGCCCACCAGCTTTCCACCGGCTTTATCCCGTTAAGGAAGCCCGGCAAGCTGCCCTATACCACGATCGGCCAGGACTACCAGATGGAATACGGCACCGGCCGGCTGGAGATGCATATCGATGCCATCAAGGAGGGGGATTTCATCCTGCTTGTGGATGACCTGATTGCCACCGGCGGCACCGCCGAAGCAGCGGTGAAATTAATTCAATCGGTAGGGGCAAAAATCCTGGCCGCTTGTTTTGTTATCGACCTGCCCGATCTGGGCGGTTCGCAAAAGCTCAAGGATATGGGCCTTGAAGTCATCACGCTCTGTGAATTCAAGGGCGATTAAGTCCCGGCCCTGGTTTTTATGATGCGGGCAGTCTTGCCCTGATCCGCCCAAGCGCAATATCGAGGGCTTTCTGAATATCCTCAAACGACGTTTCCGGCCGGTTGTTGAAATCGATCAGGCGCCTCTCAAAGGTTTGCCCGGCCAGCTGTTCGACCACCACCCGCACTTCCTCGAGCGCCGGACGGCGCAGCTGAAACTCACCCAAAACATCATAAGAGGCCTTTTGCAGGGCGCAAAACAGGGTCCAGGAAGCCGCCCCCAGGTCGCATTGGGTTTCTTCGTGGTGAGCCCACTGGCCTTCTTCACCGAGCAGAGATCTTGCGGCTTGAAGAATAAGGAGATCGTCTTCGGTGATGCTATACAAATCGTACCCGGATGGCCCGGTGGTGCATGCGGCCACAAACAGTGAACCCGCCAAACCCAAAACTTTAAGACACTTGACCTTCATAAGATGCCGCCTCCTCTTATTTAACAATAATACAATGATCCCGGCTTGCCAATGGGCAGAGACTATCCGGGCCTGGCAGTTCGCCGGCAACAGGATAAAAATAAGGGGGATTATTTAACTATAATAAGGCTATCCGGGTAAAAGGCGTGAAATGCAAAGGCAAAATCAACTCCGTAGACAACATCTTTTAAACCTGTTTCGGTTTTTTTCTGCACCAGAACATTCCCGACATC
>JADFFP010000267.1 GCA_022568115.1 Pseudomonadota bacterium
TGAAGCGGTAAATCGCTTCGGTCGCCTCGTTGAAGCGGTAGCCCTCGAGCGATTTGGTGACCTTTTCGGCGCACGCTTTGGTCTCACCGATAATCCATTGGTTGACGGTGTTTTTAGCACCGGCCGGGTCAAACCCGGTGGCGTCGGTGGCATCGTTCATTTCGCAAAATCTGGCCGCGTTCCAAAGCTTGGTGGCGAAGTTGCGGTAGCCCTGAACCCTCGATTCTGAAAGCTTGATGTCGCGCCCCTGGGTTTCCATCACCGCCAGGGTGAAGCGCAGCGCATCGGCGCCGTACTTCTTTATGAACTCCAGCGGATCAACCGCGTTGCCCCTGGATTTGGACATCTTCGCGCCCGCCTCGTCGCGCACCAGGCCGTGGATGTAGACGGTGTGGAACGGCGCTTCATCCATAAAGTGAAGCCCGTCCATCATCATCCGGGCGACCCAGAAAAACAGGATATCGAAAGCGGTCACCAACACCGAGTTCGGGTAATAGCGTTCAAGCTCCGGCGTTTCCCCGGGCCAGCCGAGGGTCGCGAACGGCCACATGGCGGATGAAAACCAGGTGTCGAGAACATCTTCGTCCTGAGTCAGTTTAACCCCCTTGCCAGCGAGTTTCTGGGCCTCCGCTTCGCTTTCGGCGACAAAAATGGCGCCGTCTTCGGCGTACCAGGCGGGGATGCGGTGGCCCCACCACAGCTGGCGGGAAATGCACCACGGCTGGATATTGCGCATCCATTCGAAATAGGTTTTCTCCCAGGTCTTGGGAATGATTTTGGTGCGCCCATCCTCGACCGCCTTGATCGCGGGCTGGGCCAAAGTTTTTGCATCGACGTACCACTGGTCGGTCAGCCACGGCTCGATCAAAACGTTTGATCTGTCGCCAAACGGGGCCATGATTTTCTTCGCCTCGATCTTGTCCATCAGCCCCAGCGCTTCCAGGTCGGCAACCACTTTTTTGCGCGCCTCAAAGCGCTCCAGGCCTTGATAATCTTTTGGCGCGTTGTCATTGATGACGCCGCGCTGGTCGAGAATATTGATCATCGGAAGATCGTGGCGCTTGGCGACCTCAAAGTCGTTAAAATCGTGCGCCGGGGTAATCTTGACCGCACCCGAGCCCTGCTCCGGATCGGCCCATTGATCGGCGATGATCGGGATCTCGCGCCCGGTCAAGGGATGGGCGACCATTTTGCCGACCAGCTTTTTATAGCGCGGGTCCTTGGGGTGAACGGCGACCGCGGCATCGCCCAGCATGGTCTCGGGCCGGGTGGTGGCGACCACAATGAATTTTTCCGGATTGTCTTTCAGCGGGTATTTCAGGTGCCAGTAAAAGCCGTCGATCTCGCGCTGTTCCACCTCCAGGTCGGAGATCGCGGTCAGCAGCTTCGGATCCCAGTTGACCAGGCGTTGGTCCTTGTAAATTAATCCTTCATTGTACAAGTCGACAAATTTTTTCCGGACCGCCTTGACGAACCCCTCGTCCATGGTAAAGCGCTCTCTGGACCAGTCGCAACTGGCGCCAAGACGCCTCAGCTGGTTAAAAATCAAGCCGCCCGATTCGTCCTTCCATTGCCACACCCGTTCAACAAACTTTTCGCGCCCCAGATCCCGGCGCTTGACCCCTTCTTCATCGAGCTGGCGCTCGACCACCATTTGGGTGGCGATGCCGGCGTGGTCGAGGCCAACCTGCCACAAGGCATCCTTGCCGCGCAGCCGCTCAAAGCGGATCAGGGCGTCCTGGATGGTGTTGTTAAGGGCATGGCCGATATGCAGTGAGCCGGTGACGTTGGGCAGCGGGATAACGATGGTATAGGGTTCGGCGCCTTTGCGCTGGCCGCACTTAAAGGCGCCGGATTTTTCCCAAGCCCGGTACCATTTCCCTTCAATTCCTGAGGGATCGTATTTTTTATCCAAAGACATTGGAAATCTTTAGCGGGGTTCATGCTAAAAGAAAACCCCGTTAAGCGGGAATAACGATGCTTTCGAACCAAAGGCCGGGTTTTTGCCCTCTGTACCCCAAAAAAGGCAGAACCCTTCCCCCTTATTTTAGCCAAATACCCGGAGATGAAGCGTGGCACACTTTATTGGTGTAAATTCAACATAAGTTACTTCTTTACATATAATGATAATACTAATTATTATACCATCAACGTAATATTTATATAATTAATCCTTTATTAAAGGAATATTATTCTCTCATTAATCTAATTCGTGTTATTTTATGTCTTTAAAAATAAAAAAGAAACGTAGGAAGGCTGTTTTGACCGACAAAAAACCTCCAAAACTATTTCAGCTCAAAGACCTGGACCAGTACCGGCGGACGGTTCTGGATACCATGGTCGACGGCCTGGTGGTGATCGATGAAAAAGGCATTGTCCTGAATATTAACAAGGCCGGCGCTGAAATGTTCGGTTATTCCGAGGAGGAAATCATCGGCAACAACGTCAATATGCTGATGAACCCATACGACAATAAACATCACGGCGGCTATTTGT
>JADFFP010000268.1 GCA_022568115.1 Pseudomonadota bacterium
GATTTTGCCAGGTCTGGATATGGCAAACCGGATTTTTTCCAAGCACCCTTCTTATTCGGCACCATCAGAAAAATCCGCCCCCCCGGCGACAGGACTTTCCACAGGCCCTCAATGAAAGAAACAGTATCCTTGGTATATTCGAGAGCATGAAAAACTAAAATCCGGTCATAACTTCCCTCCCGGAACGGAAGATGGGTCTCGTCTCCTACCGCTGACATATTTTGACCTTTTCGAACAATTTTTTTGGAACCCAAGAAAGAGGGGCTTAAAAGAGCAAAAGATTTACCTTGGAGACAGGTTTCCATTATTCCCGGCGGCGGGAAGCCGACGCAAAGCAAATGACACTCCTTCAGTTCTTCACGGGGCCAGCTACTGGTCAGACAATTTTCAATCTCGTTGCTGAGGTATTTTCCCGTGGACGCCTGATAGAAAGCGTTCAACTTTTTCGAAGATGGGGCCGAAGGCCCTTCCCCTGCATTCTTTCCTTTCTGAGACTGCCCGGCCATACTTACTCAACGGTTTGGATTAACCAGACTTTCAACTTGCGGGAGATTTCATCCGCAACATCATTAAATGCGGCTATGATAGCTTCTTTGGTATTTTCCCGCGCCATAACCCGAGCGGTAAAACCTTTTCTGGCAATCACCTCCAGTGGACCGGTTTGAAAAAGATCCACGGCAATCTGGAAAACAATTTCCGGAACGCTCTCTTCCCTGACATGCATGCTGAAATCACGTACATCAATTTCCAGCCGGTAGTCATGGGCCAGCGCCGTGTGCTTTCGGTCAATTACCATCCAGCCTTCCTCCTGGTCCAGGCTAATCCTCAAGTAATCAGTCAAAAGGGCAGAGGCTTTATCGCTCCATCTGGAATTGGCCAAAAACAGGATCTCATGGTCGCTGGGCTTAACGGCAATTTTCTCCGTCTCCACATAGGCGGGGTAAGTCATTTGCCCCAAAAGCAAGACTTTTTCCTCTCCCGCCATTACGGCCTGCATCTTGTCAGGCGGGGAAAGGTTGTAAATATTGTCAGGGACCTGGTCCTGACCCAAATCCACCAGGGAGCCGCATCCCCCCAGGGCCAGGAATATCAAGAGGGCAAAAATTCTCAAAACATCAGGTTTCATTTTTATTTCTCCACTTCGTATTCCGGCTCAGGTCTGGTGCTTATGATATCGGAAGGGTTTTCCTCCAAGCGTTCTGCCAGGGCCGTGATAGCTTGTGATAATTCTCTCATGTCACTGATCAGAAGGTTAAGTTCCGACATCGTGGCGCCGGTAAATCTGGAAATGTTTTCCCGGTTTTCCATAACCAGTTGATCCAGATTGTTTATCAGCTGGTTAGCCTTTTGGGAGAGCTGTCGAAACTCTTCTGCCGCCGGTTTGATATCCTGTTGAAATAGGCGTTCAGCGGTTTTGATGGTATCACGCAGGCCTTGCAGGGTCTGCTGGATAGTTTCCCCTTCTTCGGCCAGATCTCCGGACAGGCTTTCGATATTGTTCAGGGTTTGCGTGAAACTCTCAATATTTTCGGTGCTGAACAAAAGGTTCAGGCGCTCAAAGGTCTGCATGGCCCGGTTGATCAGGTCGCCACCACCACCAAAAAACTCTTCCAGTGTAGAGGGCCGTGACGGGATTACAGGACGTTCCTGTCCTTCCTTGGAAACCAGTGGGAGGCTGCCCGGCTGACCGCCGATGATCTGAACGAATAAAACCCCTGTTATGCCCTGCATGCCAAGCGTGGCCATGGTATCTTGGAGAATGGGAATTTCTTCCTTGATTCTGATCCGGACCATTACCTTGCTGGGATCATCCTTGGCAATCGTAATGTTGCGGACATCGCCGACTGGGATGCCGTTGTAGGTTACCTGGCTGGCTTTGGTCAGGCCAAATACGGATTCCGAAAAGTAGATATCAAATTCTTTGTATTCCTGGTCAAAATCTATTTTGGCAATCCAGATCAGAAAAGCAAAAAGAGAGATCAGGGAAATGATCACAAATGCGCCGATCAAATGATAATTTGCTTTGTTTTCCACTTGATTAAACTCCCTATGGATTTCTTAATCCGCCAAAGCCCTGCCCCGTGGGCCGTTGAAATAGTCCTGCACCCAGGGATGGTCAAATCTTTTCACATCCTTTAGGGGCCCTGCAACAACTATTCTGCCATCATACAGCACTGCGACCCGGTCACAAACCGCATGAAGGGTATCCAAGTCATGGGTAACAAGAAAGACCGTCAGGCCCAAGGCCTCTTTCAATTCCCTAATCAGGGCATCAAAACGGGCGGCGCCTATAGGGTCAAGACCGGCGGTCGGTTCATCCAGGAACAGCAATTCCGGATCAAGGACAAGGGCCCGGGCAAGGCCCGCCCGTTTTCGCATACCCCCGGACAGGTCTGACGGATATTTAAACGCCACCTCAGGTTTCAACCCCACGAAGGACAGCTTGAGAAACGTTACCTCATCCATAATTTCCCGGGACAGTTTCATATTT
>JADFFP010000027.1 GCA_022568115.1 Pseudomonadota bacterium
GCAATGGGAGAGATTATCCCGGAAAATTTCCTGGATAAATCCGATCAGGAGTTGAAGGGGTTTGGGTTATCACGGCAAAAAATTGAATATGGACAGGGATTATCAAAAGCGGTTCTGGACGGATTCAGGCCCAAGGATCTGATAAAAAAGTCCGATCAGGAAGTGCTCGAGGCCATCACCGCATTAAAGGGTTTCGGGCGCTGGTCGGCGGAGATGTTTTTGATGTTCAGCCTCGGCCGCCCAGACATCTGGCCCGCCGGCGACCTGGCGGTTCAGGAGGCGGTCAAAAAACTGAAAGGCCTGAAGGAACGGCCCGGGCAAAAGGAAATGGATATTATCGCCAAACCGTGGCGCCCGCACCGCGCATCGGTAGCGGTTTTCCTGTGGCATTTTTATTCCAACCCGCCACTGTGAACAATTGTGATAGGAAGGGATATGGAAAACGTAAAATCATTTTTCGATCCCGCCACCTTCACCATCACCTATGTGGTCTGGGATGGCGGAAAAGCCGCTGTGATTGATTCCATCCTTGATTTTGATCCGGCTTCCGGGGCCACCAGTACGGCGTCAGCCGACCAGGTGATTTCTTTTATAAAAGATAACGGGTTAGAGCTTCTTTATATCTTCGAAACCCATATCCATGCCGATCACGTCACCGCTTCGCAATACCTCCGCAAGACGCTCGGCGGCCGGATTGGCATCAGCGAAAATATTAAAAGCGTCCAGCGGGTGTTCGCCAAAATCTTCAACCTCGATGCGGCCGAGGTTCAAAAGGAAGCGGATTTTGACCTTTACCTGAGCGATCGCCAGGAACTTCCGCTGGGCGGCCTGACCATCAGGGCCATCGCCACTCCCGGTCATACCCCGGCCTGCATGACGTTTGTGGTGGGCGCTGCGGCGTTTGTCGGCGATACCATCCTTATGCCGGACAGCGGCACCGCGCGCTGTGATTTTCCGGGCGGCGACGCGGCGACGCTTTATGCCTCGATCCGGAAAATTTTTAGCCTCCCGGACCAGACCACGCTTTACATGTGCCACGACTATGGCGCGGATGGCAAACGCGATGCCGCCTGGGTGACCACGGTGGCCGAGCAAAAGGCAGGCAATATTCACATTGGCGGCGGCACCCCCGAGGCCGATTATATCAAAATGCGCCAGACCCGGGATGCCATGCTTTCCATGCCGGAATTAATTCTGCCGTCGGTCCAGATCAACATGCGCGCCGGCCACTTCCCGAAAGCCGAAGATAACGGTCTTTCTTACCTGAAACTGCCCTTGAACGCCTTTTAGGATTTTACCATAACCACATGCAGCTCACGCGGCCCATGAGCGCCGAGAAACAGGGTTTGCTCGATGTCGCCGGTGCGCGACGGGCCTGTGACCATATTGATGGTGGCGGGAAACGGCTGCTTTTCCCTGAGGATGGCCCAAACCTCCTCGGAGGTATCAACCAACTCACTCTCGCGGACAATGGCGATGCTGTATTCAGGAATGAAATTGAGCGACGGCGGGTTGGATTTTCCCGAGGCGAAAACCAATGTGCCGGTCTCGGCAATTCCCGCCATTGCCCGTGAGATTCCCAGAACATCCTCGATCCCCGCCGGACGGTGCTCAACTTCCAGCCCTTTCCAGTTGATATCTTTCAGGTCGGAGGCCGCAGCGACGACTGCTTTTGGTTCCAGCCCTAATTGCTCGGCCAGCCGCCGCACCAAGGCCGGCACTTTTTCAAGCGAAGCTACCTGGTGTACCTTCCCGAGTTGATTCTTGACGTTCCAGGCGAAGGTCTCAGCACGTGTTTTCATCGCTTCCTCCCCCTGACAAAACGCCCCCCTTCGGGCGCATCAAGCACCCGGTCCTTCATCCACCCATTGGCAAAAGGAAGGGATTTCAAAACGCCTTTTTTGCCCGCCAGCGCCCTGAGGATTGGAATCCCGGCTCCCGCCGCCAGGTTATAGAGGAACGGGTTGGCGGCGATTGCCGCCCACAACCATAAGGCCAGCCGCGCGCCGAGGCCTGGAATACGTTCCTGAAAGGCCCGGGTGCGCCAGTCGCGCATGATTTTTGTCAATGGAATTTTGACCGGACACACCTCTTCACAGGCTCCGCAGAAGGTCGAGGCCTGGTAATTATGATACATCGTTCCAAAGCCGTTCAGCACCGGGTTCAACACCGCCCCGATCGGCCCGGGATAAACCCAGCCGTAGGTGTGGCCGCCGACCGACATATAGACCGGGCAGACGTTCATACACGCGCCGCATTTGATGCAGCGAAGCAGCGCCTGCTGCTCGGTGCCCAAAAGTTTGCTGCGCCCGCCATCTACGATCACGACATGAAAGCTGGTCGGCCCTTCGCTCTCGCCCGGCCCCCGCGGCCCGCTGACCAGGGTGGTGTAAGAGGTCATCTCCTGGCCCGAGGCAGAACGGGCCAACAGCCTCAGGAATACCGATAAATCATCAAGCGTCGGGATCACCTTTTCCATGCTGGTGACGACGATATGGGTTTTGGGCAGAATGCGGCACAGATCCGCATTCCCCTCGTTGGTGACAATCACCGCCGTGCCGGTCTCGGCGATCAGGAAATTGGCTCCGGTTATACCGACCTCCGAGGCGAAGTATTGTTCGCGCAGAACCTCCCGCGCCTCGCGCACCAGCTGCTCGCCGGTTTCCCGCTTGCGCCTGGTTTTGTGGTGAGCCTTGAAAAGCTTGGCCACTTCTTCCTTGGTTTTATGCAGCGCCGGGCCGACAATATGGCTGGGCCGTTCCCCCGCCAGCTGGACGATATATTCGCCAAGATCGGTCTCAAGAACCTCCATCCCGGCAGCCTCAAGGGCGTCATTGAGGGCCAGCTCCTCGGTCACCATCGATTTTGATTTAGTGATTTTTTTGGCCTCCACCTGACGGCAAATCTCCACCACGGTTTTACGGGCGTCCTCTGCGGTCTCGCAGATGTGAACAGTGCCACCATTAGCTTCGACCTTTTCCCGGTACTGGTTGGTCAGTTGCTCCAGGTTTTTGAGTGAAAAGTCCTTGATCCTCGCGGCTTTGGTGCGCACCTTCTCAAAGTCGGGCAGGGACTGCATCGCCCGCGCCCGCAGCAGTGGATATCCCGTCTGGAACTTGCCCAGCGCCTGTTGCAGGGTGGCGGACCCCAGGGCTTCGTGGGCGCCCTTTTCAAAATCCAGCGGGGTTTTGCTCATGCCTCTTCCTCCGCCAAAATTTCCGCGATGTGCCGGACTTCGCAAGCAGAGCCTTCGGCTTTCAGCTTGCCGGAAAGGTTCAAAAGGCAGCCAAGATCGGCGCCGGTCAGGATTTCCGGCTCCAAGGCCGTGATGGCGGCGGTTTTCTTGCCCGCCATGTGGGAGGAAACTTCACCGTATTTAACGGAGAAAAGACCGCCGAAGCCGCAGCACCGGTCTTCGCCAGTGAGCGCCTGAAGGTCATATTTTCCCTGCGCCTCCAGTAGCAGCCGTGGTTCCTTGTAAATCCTTAAGCTCCGCTGACACGAACAGGAATCGTGATAGACCAGTTTCCTTTTTGCCCCTTTTTCCCTGGCCGGTTTCCACCTGGCGATCCTGACCAGGAATTCCGTCAACTCATAGGTTTTGCCGGAAAGGACTTGAGCCGTCTTTTGCACATCCAGATCGCCGCCAAAGAGGGCGGGGTAGTGGTTTTTGATCATGTCCGCGCACGAACCGGAAGGCACCACCACATAATCAAATGGCGCCAGAAGCATAATATGACGGCGCGCCAGTTTCCGGGCGCCTTTTTGATCCCCGCTGTTGTAATTGACCTGGCCGCAACAGGTCTGGCCGCTCGGAACCGCGACCTTAAATCCGGCTTTTATCAGCAGGCGTTCAGCCGCCCGGGCGACCGCTGGACGCCACAAATCCACCAGGCAGGTGGCGAACAAAGCCACCGATTTACCTTTATTTACCGCCATGGCGCCAAAACCCCTTGATAAATATTTTTTCGCGGGCAAGTTTATGACCTAAAGTATGGCATTAAAAGCCATCTTTACAAAATAATCGCGGAGGCGGCGTGAACTTTATCAAAACCATTCTGGAATTTTATTGGCTGATCCTGATTGTCCTGTCCCTGGTCATTTCCTTTTTGGCCTTCAGCCACATTGTCGCCACCAAACGCGATGTCCGGGCGGCGATCGGCTGGTCCGGAGTGGTCTGGCTGGCGCCCTATTTCGGCGCATTGTTTTACCTGTTATTCGGGGTCAACCGGATTGAAAGAAAGGCCGCCAGGATTCGGGCCGGCAAAGCCAAAACCGCCTCAGCCGGAAAAAGGGGGAAAACCAGCACAGCGCTTTCCTCAACCTTCCTCAAATGGCCTGAAATCAGATCCCACATCAGGTTGATGGACGCCATCAATGACTTCCCGTTGGTTCCCGGGAACACCCTGGACTTCCTGTTGAACGGGGAACAGGCCTTCTCCGCCATGCTCAAGGCGATAGCGGGCGCCAAAAAATCAATCGGCCTGCAAACCTTTATCTTTGATTATGACGAGGCCGGGAAAATGTTCGCCGATACGCTGGAGGCGGCGGTGAAGCGGGGGGTTGAGGTCCGGGTGCTGGTGGATACCGTTGGCGCCCTCTATTACCGGCCTTCCATTATCAAGGTTTTGAAAAAACGGGGAGTTCCGGTCGCCCGCTTTAACAGGAGCCTGTCCCCCTGGCGCATGGCTTACCTCAACTTAAGAAACCACCGCAAAATCCTGATTGTTGACGGCAAGCTGGCTTTTACCGGCGGAATGAATATCCGCCAGGGCAATTTTCAGCATGGCGACCAGAAAAAGGTGATCAGAGACCTGCACTTCCAGTTGAGCGGCCCTATTACCACCCAGCTTGCCGAGGTGTTTGTCACGGATTGGGCCTTTGCCACGGACGAAATACTGGATGAAAAAACCTGGCTGCCAAAAATCCCGGTAGAGCGCAACCAGGGCAATGCTTATGCCCGGGGCATTGCTGATGGTCCTGACGAGGATGCCAAGAAAACCCGCTGGGCGGTTTTCAGCGCGCTCGGCATGGCGCAAAAATCAGTTACCATCATGACCCCATATTTTCTGCCCGACCGGGTGCTGGTCTCGGCTCTGAACCATGCCGCGCTCAGAGGGGTCAAGGTGGATATCCTGCTGCCGGAGAAGAATAATCTAAAATATGTCCAGTGGGCGTCCAAGGCGCAATACGGGCAGGTTTTGGAAGGGGGGTGCAATATTTATCATTCTCCTCCGCCATTTGACCACGGCAAAATCCTGATTGTTGATGACCGCTGGCTGTTGTTGGGATCGACCAACTGGGATCCCCGGAGTTTTCGCCTGAATTTCGAATTTAACGTTGAGGTTTTCGACCCCGCCCTGGCTGGGCGCCTGACAAGGATGGTCAAGAAAAGGATAGAAAAATCAGAGCATATTACGCTTGAAAAAATCAAGGCGATGCCTCGGATAAAGCGCGCCGCCTACGGCTGGTTTTGGCTGTTTAGTCCCTATCTTTAGGGGAAAATGGAATATTATTTTGAAATTTTGCCCTGTTTCAGGCATAATACCCTTCAATATCTGGTTTTTCCCGGACCTGTTAACCATTTGTTAGAAGTTATTTAACTTGTTTTACTTATCCTTAAGCGCGAGGAATTGTTGCTAATAACATACGGGTGATTGAAATGATTGGATTTTTCAGGAAGTTCGTGAAGCGGCAGGACGGGGCTGTCCTTGCCTATACCGCCATTTTATTGCCGGTTTTTATCGGCTTTATTGCGCTTGGGTTTGACATTGCCTCGTGGCATATCGACAAGCGCCGTACCCAGACCATGGCGGATTCTGCCGCGGTTGCAGGAGCACTAGCGCATTTCCGAAACGGCGAAGAAGAAAGCGGCGACCCGGACAATTGCTCGTCCGGCCCAAGCATTTTTAATGCTGCAAAAGAAGCCGCTGAGAGAAACAATTTCGATACTGGCCTCGGCCAAACCCTGACCATTAATTGTCCACCCTTAAGTGGCGCTGAGATTGGGAATGAAATGGCCGTAGAAGCGATTGTCACCACCCCGCTGCCGCTGATTCTGTCCGCGCTTCTGACTACTTCCGATAAAACCGCCGCTTCCCGGGCGGTCGCCACCGCCGGGATTGGCGAAGGCTGCCTTTATGCCCTCAACCCGAGTGAATCAGGCGCCATAACCGTGGCCGGCACGGCGGATGTTATCTTGGGTTGCGGAGTTATCGCCAATTCCAGTGATTCCAACGCAATCACGATAAATGGCGCGGCCTGCCTGACCGCCACCACGATTTCTGCCGCCGGCGGGGTATCGGGAGACTGTGTCTCCCCCGTTCCGGTGGTCAAGGTGTCCCAGGCGGATCCTTTGGGTGCATTGCCGGAGCCCGAGGTTTCCGGCTGCGATTTTAATAGCAGAACACAGATCAGCGGCCACAATGATGCAACCTTATCGCCCGGGGTTTATTGCAACGACATCAATATTACGACAAATGGCACGGTGACATTTGAACCGGGGATTTATATCCTGGACAGCGCCGGGCTTAACATTGGCGCCCAGGCCACCGTTGTCGGCGACAATGTCATGTTCTATATGGTGAACACCAGCAATGCCAACAACTTTGATATTTCAGGCGGCGCCGATGTTACTTTTACTGCCCCTGACAGCGGTATGTATCAGGGGATATTTTTCTTTGAATCAAGAAATGATAGTGGCGCCAATCATGGCTTTTCCGGCGGCTCCTCTATGGATATTAATGGCATTATATATGCCCCCAACGGAGATATTTCCTATACCGGCGGAAGTTCTTCTGTGGATGCCAACACCTTTATTATTGCCGATACCATAACATTTACCGGGAACAGTTTCATGTCCAATCTCGACCCGGAGGGCAATCTGATAACTTTTAACCCGTTCCTGATCAAATCGAGACTGGTGGAATAAGCATTATGAAAAACCGTTTGCAAAATTACATTCTTGGGCTGGTCCGGGACCGGTCCGGCAGCGTGGTCGTTGAACTGGCCCTCATAATGTCGGTCTTTATTCTTCTGATGCTGGGCGGGTACGACATCAGCCGCATGGCGATAGAAACCCATGAACTGGAACAGGTGGCCCGTTCGGGCGCCCAGTATGCGCTTCTGGGCCAGCCGAATGCCCAGGATACGGCTACCATCATATCTGAGACCAGGGAGGCGGCCGGTGATGAAGCGGATTTGATTACGGTGACCGTAACCACGTTTTGCGAGTGCCCGAATGGCACTAGCAACAATTGCAGTGATACCTGCTCCGATGGATCTATTAGCTTGATGTATGTCAGTGTAACGGTCACCAAACCGTTTATATTCCTGTTTAATTTGCCTGCGGTTTTTGGCTCATATACCATCGCCGGCTCAGCCATCATGCGGATCAGGTAAGCCGATGCCCGGATTAAAGCGTTTATCAAGGATCAGGATTTTTGCCGCTTTGGGTGAAGCCAAGGGCAATGCGGCGATAGAATTTGCCCTAAGTTTTCCGATCCTGATTGTCGTAACCCTGATGATTTTTGATATTGGCCGGGGGCTGTTTGTCCTGACCACTATTAACCATCTGGCGTCAGAGGGGGCGCGCTATGGCAGTGTCCGCGGAGCGGAAAGCCCGACCAGCACCACCACCGATGCAGTGGTCACATACGTCAAGGGGCGGGCAACGGGGATGGATTTAAACGAATTGACAGTCACCGTCATTTTTAACCCCAGCGCTTTTTCCGGAAGCAATATCGAGGTGGAAATAAACTATAATTTCCGGTTCTTCGTTTCAGGATTTTTTCCGGCGGCGGTATCCGGCATCACAATAACAGCCGAATCCAACATGACCGTCCTCTAAGCTCTAGGCTTTTTCTTATTTTTCTTGTTTTTTTTCTGTGCTTTTTTAAAATAGGGCAGGAAAAACATGTACAGGCCGGTCAGCCATAGAACAAACAGGGCGATACCGGCCGGCAGGAACAGATAAAGCTTGGTCGCGTTCCCGGCGAAGAACGAGCCGTCGTGAATACTTTCAATCAGATCAGACCGTCGGTAGGAAACCTGCAACACTTCGGCCATGGTGGTATCCACCTGGACCTCCCAGCGGCTTTTCGAAATGAATTTTATAATTCCCCTGTCAGGCTTGAAATCGACCCGGTCGAGGTCGCTCCAGGTGTTGATTCCGGCCTCGGGAACCCCCGCCGCAGCCTCAAAAAGCTCCGCCACCGTGGTCGGCGGGACCTGGTCGGTGACCGCCCCTGTCCGGCTCGGCGGCTGGATCCAGTCGATCTCCTTTTTTAATTGCAGGAAGATCCCGGCGCCGATCATGACTACCAGGGGGATCGCAATCACGATCGACCCCCAATGGTGGATTTTCCGCAAAAGGATGGGCAGTTTCATGACCGGGCTCCTGAAAATTCAAAGTTTGTGTATCAGGAGTCTCCCAAAGGCTCAACCGGCCTTAGCACGCCAAGCTCCAGCTCTGCCGCCTGATCCCTCAGGTTGGCGATATCCACGGCGAAGATAGCATCCAGCTCAGCGACGCGCTCGGCCAGTTTCCGGCGGGCTTCCTCCATGGCGGCCTTAGCGGTTGCCGAGGGCGCATCATAGCTCGATTGAACATAGAAAGAGGCGGTGAAAATATAGTTGGTCAGCTTGTACGAGGTATCGACAAAGCCCTTGGTATCGGGCGGCGTCCAGATGTTCTTCTCCAGTTCATTCAGTTTTTCGAGCGTGGCATCGGCCTCCTTGATGAAAGCGTCGTAGGGATTATCCGGCGTTTCGCTTTCTTCCCCATTTTTCTCTCCGTTTTCTGTGGAATCAGCGGCTATTTGTTCGGAAACAACCTCTTCATCCTCATCTTCTTCCCCAGCGGCCTTCTTGGCCTTGGCCGCCCATTCTTTCAGGAGTTCGATGTCATCCCTGGCTTCGAACAGCCGGGTCAGCGCCTCGCTGGTGGTGGTCAGCATTTCACCGACCTCGACTGCGGCATCGTAATTGGCCTTAAGCGCTTCCGCCGAAAGTCCGGTCCTGGGGTCGCCGGCGACCGTGGCCATGCCACTGATTTCCTGGCCGTCGAACTTCAGCGTGATCTGATATTCGCCGGGAACCACCTCAGGCCCGGGGGGCAGGGTGTCCTTGGGCGGCTTGTCCGGGTTCGGGAAAGGCTTCGAGCCATCGCGTTGCATGCCCCAGACGATCCGGTTGATGCCCTGGTAAATATCCCGCTTGAAGGTCCTGAGCAATTCGCCGCCGGCGTTCCTCCCGACTGCACGCCTTCTTCGAATTCGGCCCACTCTGCCCACCGTAGCGCAGGAACCCAGTCGAGGTTCAGGCGAACGTCGCCGAGTCGTACGCCGTCCGCCGACTCCACGGCTGCGTAATAGCGAAAATGGCTTTCCCACATCTCCAACGGACTCTACCGTGATCCGCGGCTCATCCGGCCTGAATGTCCGGGAGCAGGCTGATCTCATCGCCACTCTTCAACACATCTCCGACCGTGTCGACGCCACGGAGATGGACACCCTCGTCCTTCGTGAACGCCTGGTAATCGAGTGGTCTCCCGGCCGAATCGTTGGAGCTCAAACCCATCTGCGGAATCAGCGCTTTGATCTGCTGACTCGTATCAGCCGGCACGATCGTCGCGCGTCGAATCGACAAACAATGCTCGACCGTCAGCGCCATCGCTACGACGGAGAGCACAATCAGGCC
>JADFFP010000028.1 GCA_022568115.1 Pseudomonadota bacterium
TCCTGCAGTTGGCCGGGGGCGGGTCGGGTTAACGTGATGACGGAAATCAGCAGTACCGGGAAAGATCTGGCGAGCAGCCTCATCATTGCTCCTCCGCTGGTGTGGCTCGGCGTGTGGCTCGATTTCTGGAAGAGACTAACACCGGATCGTGACGCGAGAAACGCACGTGGACCTCTTGTCGGCCCGACCCCGGCAACTACCGCCCAGGCGGCGCTGGTCAAGATCCTCACGGTGGACGCTGTCCACTGAATGAACCAGGACGAGAAATAGCATGGCGACGAGGAAGTTACGCCAGCATCCGACGCGCGGAACGATTGGCGGGAGGTCGGCCCGCAATGGCAGTGCGGCCTTCGTCGAGCCGCAACTTCTGATCGTCACCAGAGGTATGTGTGCACGATGGAGTTGCTCTCCCGAGTGAGGCCGTCGATGATTCTTTTTTTGAAGTCGGTACTTCCTTTGAAGTCGGTACTTCTCGGCGTCACGCTGCCTGTGGTGGTTTGGGCCACGACACCCGCCACCTTGGCTGGGCAGGTGACGGTGGCCGACTCAGCGGCAGTGCTCTTGGACACGGCCACCCGGTTCGAGCAGGACGGTCGTTGGGAGATTGCGGAGGCTCTCTACATTCACATCACCGAGCTGTACGGTGGGACGCCGGCTGCCGTTGCGGCGCGCGGGCGTCTTTCGGCAGCACCGACGGACCGTCTCGAACGGACCAGCCGTGTCGAGCTCCCGGTCTTCGGTACCTTCTACGGGTTGTGGCTCGGTGTCGCTGTGCCGGCTGCTTTCGGAGTGGATGGGCCTGAGGCGTACGGGGCGGGCCTTCTGATTGGCGGTCCAGCAGGCTTGCTCGGTGCCCGGGCCCTGGCCCGGGCCCGTCCCATGAGTGAAGGACAGGCGAGGGCGATCAGTTGGGGTGGCATTTGGGGTACTTGGCAGGGAGGCGGTTGGGCTGAGGTGCTCGGATTCGGGACGGGGGAGGTCTGCGATCCGAATTTCTGTTACGAAGGGGACTCGACCGAGGAGATCTTCGCCTCCATGATCCTGGGCGGACTCGCGGGCATCGCGACGGGCGCCCTCATCGCTCGAAATCCGGTCCGGTCTGGCGTGTCCAGCGGCGCGCAAGGAGGGTCCATCTGGGGAACGATCTACGGTGCGCTGGGCGCCGGGCTCGTCGACCCCGATTCGGACGGCAACGCGACGCTCGCAGCGGCGCTCATCGTGGGCAACGTCGGCCTCTTCGCTGGAGGCGCTCTCGCGGCAAAATACGACATGAGCCGAAGCAGGATACGTTTGATCAACCTGGGGGCCCTCGTGGGTGGCTTGGGTGGCGTGGGGCTGGACCTCATATTCCAGCCGGACAGTGAGCGCACGGCGATCGCGATCCCTCTTTTGACGAGTCTCATCGGCCTGGGCATCGCGGTGAACTCCACACGTGCCACGGCTCGGGGCGCCGAGCGATTGGAGGGAGACTTCGGAACCGCGCTTTTCGATTACCGAAACGGCGCGCTTCGCATGAACCTGCCGATGCCGCTGCCCACCTTGTTGCCGGTCGAGGACAGCTCTGGGCGACGGAAGTGGAGTCCCGGTGTGTCGTTGGAGTTGCTCAGAGCAAGGTTCTGATCGCGGCCAATCGGCCAACGGGTAGGTCGTCGTGAACGGGTTCGCCTCTGGCACCGAATCCATGCGGGATCGCAAAGCGCCGCATCGGTCCTCTGGGCGGGCCTCGGGTAAAGCACCGGCCCCCGTAGAGTACTACTCCGCGATGAGGACCGGCGGACGCTGGAAGCTTTTGCCCTGGCGCGCTGGGCAAGTCTCCGCATGAACTCTGAAAGCGCCTATACCGAAAACGTTTTGCTGATGGGTGATTTCAACCTGCCTAAACGTGACAAAAGCGACAATATATATAGAGCATTAACCAAAAAAGGGCTGGAGTTGCCCGAACATTCTTCAAAAATTGGCACCAATCTGGCGGGCGACAAGGATTATGACCAAATCGGGTTTCATGCCGGCGGAATGAAGAAGGCCTTTACCAAAAAGGGGGGTGTTTTCGATTTTGACGCAAAACCCTTTTTCGAGGATGCCTGGAATGTTTCCGAAAAATATTTCAAGTCCTGCATAAAATTCCACATTGCCGACCACCGCCCGATCTGGTTTGAATTTAAAATTGATTAGAAAAACAGACCTGCTTTTTATCAAGGGCCTTAGTATAGTGTTCCCCTCTCATGGCTGGGGACAAACATACGGGCTGGCAATTCTGGGTCGACCGCGGCGGGACCTTTACCGATATCGTCGGGCGCTCCCCCGATGGAACCCTGGTCAGCCGCAAATACCTGTCCGACAACCCGGCCCAATATAAAGACGCGGCGCTTTTCGGCATCCGCGATATTTTAGGGGATAGGCCGTTCTCCGATATCGGCGGCATCAAGCTCGGCACCACGGTCGCCACCAACGCGCTGCTGGAGCGAACCGGCGCCCGGACCCTGCTGGTGACCACATGCGGATTTGCCGATGCGCTGCTGATCGGCGACCAGCGCCGGCCCGAGCTGTTCGCTCTCAAGGTCCGCCCGCCAACCAAACTGTTCGAGGCCGTCATCGAGGCGGATCAGCGCCACTCCGCCCAAGGCAAAGTTATAAAGGCACTGGATGTGGAGGCCTTAAAGGAGGCTTTAGGGAAGGCCTACGACAGCGGCATCCGTTCCGTGGCGATCGCTTTTTTGCATGCCGACCGTTTCCCTGAGCACGAACAGCAAGCAGCGGCGCTGGCCCGCAAGGCGGGGTTCCCGCATGTGGTGACCAGTCATGAAACCGTGCCGGTGATGAAGTTTATTCCGCGCGCCAGCACTTGCGTTGGCGACGCTTATCTCTCCCCGATCCTTAAAAGTTATATCGCCGGGGTCGAGGCCGAAGCGGAAGGCGCCCCGCTTTATTTCATGCAGTCCAATGGCGGGTTGTCGGAAGCCCATCACTTCCGCGGCAAGGACGCCCTGCTGTCCGGCCCGGCGGGCGGCATTGTCGGGGCGGTCAGGGCGGCCTCATTGGAGGGCAAGAACAAGATTATCAGCTTCGACATGGGCGGGACGTCGACCGATGTCGCCCATTACGACGGCGCTTTCGAGCGCAGCGAAGAGGAGGAACTGGAAGGCGTCAAGCTGAAAGTGCCGTCCTTGAAAATCCACACGGTGGCGGCCGGCGGCGGGTCGATCTGCAGCTTCGGCCAGGGCCGCCTCCGGGTCGGGCCGGCGAGCGCCGGGGCCAATCCCGGGCCGGCCTGCTATCGCCTCGGCGGGCCGCTGACGGTGACCGATTGCAACCTGATTTTGGGAAAGCTCCAGTCCGGCCTGTTTCCCCAGGTGTTCGGGCCGGATCACAACCAGCAACTGGACCGTGAGGCCGCCCGGCTGCGGATCGATGAGGTTCGGAACACCATCAAAAGCGAGACCGGCCGGGCGCTGTCCCGCGCGCAAGCGGCGGAAGGCTTTATCCGGGTTGCGGTCGAGCACATGGCCCGCGCGGTCAAGAAAATCTCGGTCCAGAAGGGGCATGACACCACCAAATATTCCCTGGTCTCGTTCGGCGGCGCCGGCGGTCAGCACGCCTGCGCGGTGGCCGATGCGCTGGGCATCGAAACCATTATTATCCATCCCCTGGCGGGTGTCCTGTCAGCGCTCGGGATCGGGCTGAGCGGTCTGATGAAGGTGATGGAAAAAACCGCCGAAACGGCGCTTGATGAAAAGGGCTTGAAGCTGGCGCAAGGGATTCTTGAGGATTTGAACAAAGAGGTCGAGGCCTCGCTGAGACAACAAGGCGCGGACCTAAGTGAAATCTCCAGCCGGGCGTTCCTGAAAATCAAATACCAGGGCAGCGACGCGGCGCTGACCGTGCCGTTCAGCGGTCTCGGGAAAGCCCGGGAGGATTTTATCGCCGCCCATCAAACCCTGTTCGGGTTTTCCGAGCCGGACAAGGCGATGATTATCCACTCGGCCCAGGTGGTGGCGCAAACCCCCGGTGAGGCGTGGACCGAAGCCCGGCAAGAGAAGCGAGGAAATGAAAGCCCCCACTATCATGCCAGGATCTTTTTCTCAGGCGGCCTCAAAGACACCCCGGTCTATAAAAGAGAAGCCCTGGCCCCGGGCACGGTGATACCGGGCCCGGCGCTGATCGTTGAGGATCACGGCGCCAACGTGATCGATCAGGGCTGGCGGGCGGAGCTGTCCCGGACCGGCAACCTGGTGCTGAGCCGGGCCGGAAAAAGAACCAGAGCGGTGCTTGACACGGCACAGCCCGATCTGATCCTGCTTGAAATTTTCAACAACCGCTTCATGACCATCGCCGAGGAAATGGGCGCGGTGCTGGAAAATACCGCGCATTCGGTCAATATAAAAGAACGTCTGGATTTCTCCTGCGCGCTGTTTGACGGGCAGGGCGAGCTGGTCGCCAACGCCCCACACATGCCAGTCCATCTGGGCAGCATGAGCCAGTCGGTGAAAACCATCGCCCTTGAGAACGCCGGCAGCATGAAGCCCGGCGATGTCTTTCTTCTGAACGATCCCTACCACGGCGGCACCCACCTGCCGGACCTCACCGTGGTGTTGCCGGTTTACCTGAAAAAGGACACCCCTTCGCCGGAATTTTATGTCGCCGCGCGCGGCCATCACGCCGATATCGGCGGCATTACCCCGGGCTCAATGCCGCCCAATTCCAAAACCATCGGGGAAGAAGGGGTGCTGTTTACCAACTTCCCGGTCATCAGGGAGGGCCGCTTCCGCGAAGCTGCCCTGATGGAACGCCTGACGGCTGCGCGCTGGCCTGCACGCAACCCTTCCCAGAACATCGCCGACATCAAGGCGATGGTCGCCGCCTGCCGCCGGGGGATCACCAGCCTGATGGTGATGTGCGCCGAGTTCGGGTTTGAAGCAGTTTTCCACTATATGGCCTTTATCCAGGACAATGCCGAGGCGGCGGTCCGTGAGGTCATCGATGTGCTGGAAGACGGCGAGGTTTGCTACCCGCTCGATAACGGCCTTGAGATCAAATTAGCGATCCGGGTGGACAAAGCCACGCGCACCGCCGTGATCGATTTCAGCGGCGCCAGCGCCCAGGCTAAAAACAATTTCAATGCCCCGAAGGCGGTCACCGTGGCCGCTGTCCTGTACGTCTTCCGGTGTCTGGTCGGCCAGGACATTCCGCTCAACGCCGGGTGCCTGAAGCCGTTGAAATTGATTATCCCTGAAAGATCGTTTCTGAACCCAGAATACCCGGCGGCGGTGGTGGCCGGCAATGTCGAGACCTCGCAGGCGGTGACCAATGCGCTGCTGCTGGCGCTCGGCAAACTGGCGGCCGCCCAAGGGACCATGAACAACCTGACCTTCGGCAATGAAAAATACCAGTATTATGAAACCATTGCCGGCGGCTACGGGGCCGGGAACGGGTTTGACGGCGCACATGCCCGCCAGGTGCATATGACCAATTCCAGATTAACCGACCCGGAAGTTCTGGAGTGGCGCTTTCCGGTGGTGGTCGAGGAATTTTCGATCCGCCCGGGCTCAGGAGGGGCCGGCAAGTGGCGCGGCGGCAACGGCACAACCCGCAAAATCAGGGTGCTTGAGGATATGGAAATGTCGATCTTATCCTCCCACCGCGAGCTCCCGCCGCCGGGTCTTGCGGGCGGCGCGCCCGGCCAGTGCGGCGAGAATACTATCCTTCGCCACAAAGGGACTCGGAATTCCTTAAAGGGTTGCGATCATACTGATTTAAAGGCAGGGGATATTATAGAAATCCGCACCCCCGGCGGCGGCGGATACGGAAAGGAAGCGTCATGACAGGTTTTGACCGGCATCCGGACGGCCCCTACTACGCTGTCATATTCACCACCAAGCGTACCGGCGGCGGGGACCAGGAATATGGTGAGATGGCCGAGGCAATGGCCAAGCTCTCCGAAAAACAGCCCGGATATCTGGGAATTGAATCGGTGCGCGGTGAGGATGGTGTTGGAATTACCGTTTCCTATTGGCGGGACCAGGCTTCAATCAAGGCCTGGAAGGCGGTGGCCGAACACCTGATCGCCCAGAAAAGCGGCCGCGGAAGGTGGTATCAATGGTATAATCTGAGGATCGCCAAAGTGGAACGGGGATATTCCTTTGAGCGGGATGAAGAGTAAACCCAGTTATTTAAATTCGACCTTCCTGACCTCGTAGTATTTTTCGCCTGAAGGGGTATGAACCTCGACATCGTCGCCTTTTTTCTTGCCGATCAGGGCCGCGCCGAGCGGCGAAGAGTAGGAAATTTTTCCATCCTTTACGTCGACCTCGTAATTACCGACGATCTGGTAAACCTTTTTGTTTTCATCTTCATCAAGCATGGTCACGGTTGCCCCGAAGGTTACCGTATCGCCGCTCAGCCTGGCCGGATCAATCACCTCGGCCCGGCTCAGGACATCGTCAAGCTTAGCGATGCGCGATTCAATCTGGCCCTGGCGCTCCTTGGCAGCATGGTATTCGGCGTTCTCCGACAGATCGCCGTGGCCGCGCGCCTCCTCGATGGCGGCGATAATGCCCGGGCGGTCCTCCACCTTGAGTTGGCGCAATTCGTTCTTGAGGGCGTCATAGCCTTCTTGCAGCATCGGTGATTTGTCCTGTGCCATACTTGCGGCCCCTTCTATTTCAACCACAAAAGTCAAAAAACCGCCCCATGCCGCACCGGCATGATCAAACCCAAAATTTAGGGTAGAAGATTTAAGACTTTACTTAGAATAGGACTGAAGTGTTTTGACTTCAAGCCCTCTTGTGCGTAAAGCGCCAATCGCCTCGACCGCGACTAATGATCCGGAAAGCGTGGTGAAGTAGGGAATTTTCTCCATCAGCGCGGTGCGGCGCAGCTCATAACTATCGGCGATCGACTGTTTGCCCTCGGTGGTGTTGAACATCAAATCGATCTCGCCGTTTTTCATGGCATCGACAATATGCGGGCGGCCCTCCATCACCTTGTTGATGACATTGACATCCAACCCCTTGCCCTTCAGGAAGAAAGCCGTGCCCCGGGTGGCGATGATCGAATAACCCATGATAAGCAATTCCCTGACCGGCTCGACAAACGGTTCCTTGTCCCGGTCCTTGAGCGAGACGAACACCTGGCCCCGCTCCGGAAACGTATTCGAGGCGGCGATCTGCGCCTTGGCGAAGGCCATCTCGAAGGTGGTGTCGATGCCCATCACCTCGCCGGTCGATTTCATTTCCGGACCCAACAGGATATCGACCCCGGGGAAGCGCGCGAACGGGAATACCGGCACCTTGACGGCGATGTGGCTGTTGCCCTTGGGCTTGAGATCAAAGTCCTTCAGCTTTTCCCCGGCCATCAGCCGGGCGGCGATTTTCGCCACCTGCCTGCCGGTCGCCTTGGCGACAAAGGGCACCGTGCGGCTGGCCCTAGGGTTGACCTCGATCAGGTAGATCACGTCGCCCTTGATTGCGAACTGGACATTCATCAGCCCGACCACATTCAGCGCCAGCGCCAGTTCCCCGGTTTGGCGCTCCAGCTCTTTGAGGATTTTTTTGGAAAGCGAATGGGGCGGCAGCGAACAGGCGCTATCGCCGGAGTGGATGCCCGCTTCCTCGATATGCTGCATAATGCCGGCGACGAAAACGTCGCTGCCGTCACATAGCGCATCGACATCGACCTCGATCGCGTCTTTCAGATAGCTGTCGATCAAAACCGGGCTGTCGCCTGACACCTGAACCGCTTCCCGGATATATTTATCAAGCCCTTCCAGGTCGTGGACGATTTCCATGGCCCGGCCGCCGAGCACGTAAGAAGGCCGGATCAGCACCGGGAAACCTATCTCTTCCGCCACCTTCCGGGCCTCGGCGTGGTTGCGGGCGAGGCCGTTTTCGGGCTGTTTCAGTTTCAGTTTTTGCACCAGCTTCTGGAACCGCTCGCGGTCTTCGGCCAAATCGATGGCATCAGGCGAGGTTCCCAGGATCGGGATACCGGCGGCTTCCAGAGCGCTGGCCAGTTTCAGGGGCGTCTGGCCGCCGAACTGGACAATCACCCCCTTAACAGTCCCTTTTTGCTGCTCGGCGCGGATCAATTCGATCACATCCTCCGGGGTCAGCGGCTCGAAATAAAGCCGGTCGGAGGTGTCGTAATCGGTCGAGACCGTCTCCGGGTTGCAGTTGACCATGATGGTCTCGAAGCCGGCCTCGCTGAGCGCAAAGGCGGCATGGCAGCAGCAGTAATCAAACTCGATCCCCTGGCCGATGCGGTTGGGCCCGCCGCCGAGAATAATGATCTTTTCACGTTCCTCGGGCTGGCTTTCGCTTTCCAGATACTCACCCTTGTGTTCCGCGAAGTGAGAGGACGTTTCATAGGTCGAATACATGTAAGGGGTGCGTGCTTCAAACTCGCCGGCGCAAGTATCGATGCGCTTGAAGACCGGATGCAGGCCTGCTTTCCAGCGCTGTTCCCGGATCTCCCTGGGCTTTTTTCCCGACAGTTCCGCCAGCCGGCGGTCGGAAAACCCCAGCTGTTTCAGCGCCAGCAGACCGTCATAATCCGCCGGCAGGCCTTCCTTTATGATCCCCTCCTCGGCATCGGTGATGGTCTTGATGTGGCGGATAAACCAGGGATCGTATTTGGTGATGGCGGCCACTTCCGCGGCCGGGATGCCGGCGCGGAGCCCCTCGGCGATCAACAGGATGCGGTCGGGCACCGGCTGCGCCATCCTGGCCTTCAGGTCACCCTTTCCCTTCGAGCCCCCGGGGGAATTAAGGCCGGTCAGGCCGGTTTCCATCGAGCGCAGCGCTTTTTGCAGACTTTCCGGGAACGAGCGACCGATCGCCATCACCTCGCCCACCGATTTCATTGAAGTGGTTAGCAAGGGCTTGGTTCCTGGGAATTTTTCAAAAGTAAAGCGCGGGATTTTGGTGACGATATAATCGATGGTCGGCTCGAACGAGGCCGGCGTCACCCCTGTGATGTCGTTATCCAGCTCATCGAGGGTATAGCCGACCGCCAGCTTGGCGGCGATCTTGGCGATCGGAAAACCGGTCGCTTTCGAGGCCAGCGCCGAGGAACGGGAAACCCGGGGGTTCATTTCGATCACCACCATGCGGCCGTCTTCCGGGTTGACCGCGAACTGGACATTGGAGCCGCCGGTCTCGACCCCGATCTCGCGCAGCACCGCGATCGAAGCATTGCGCATGATCTGGTATTCCTTGTCGGTCAGCGTCAGCGCCGGCGCCACCGTGATCGAATCACCGGTGTGGATGCCCATCGGATCGATGTTTTCGATCGAGCAAATGATGATGCAGTTGTCGGCCGCATCGCGCACCACCTCCATCTCAAATTCTTTCCAGCCGAGCACCGATTCCTCGACCAGCACCTCGGAGACCGGCGAGGCATCGAGCCCGCCGAGGATAATTTCCTCAAATTCATCGCGGTTATAGGCAATCCCGCCGCCGGTGCCGCCGAGCGTATAAGAGGGGCGGATGACCACCGGCAGGCCGACCTTCTCGAGCGCTTCCAAGGCCTGTTCCAGGGTATGGCACATATGGCTTTTGGGGCACTCGAGGCCAATTTTTTCCATCGCTTTGCGGAACAACTCGCGGTCCTCGGCCTTGTCGATCGCGGCTTTGCTGGCGCCGATCAGCTCAACCCCATATTTGTCGAGAACCCCG
>JADFFP010000269.1 GCA_022568115.1 Pseudomonadota bacterium
ATAAACGTAGGACAGGGCGTAGTGCAATATCGACCCTGTGCGCCTTCCGTCTTTGTCCCGGGCCAGCTTATCCAAAATTGTCTGAACGACCGGGTGGTCAGGCGGAGGTTTTACGGCCAAGCAATATTTCAGGTATGTCCCCAAATAGTCGGGGTTGGCCTCAAGCGCCTGTTCAAGGTAGGCAATCCCTTTTTTCTTATCCCCCTGGTTAAGGTAGATGTCAGCCAAGGATTTGTAAGCCCGCGCCAGCTTGGGATTCAGCTCAAGTGCCTTATTGAGCGCTTCCTCGGCCCCCTCGGCATCGCGAAGATCATTTAAGACAGACCCCAGGTGGCCCCATACATTGGCATGGCCGGGGTCTATTTTAAGGGCTTCCCTGTAAAGGTCCCTGGCAATGTCATAATTCCCCTGTTGTTGGCTTATCTGGCCAAGAAGATGCAGGGCAAGCGGATCCTGCTTGTCCTGTTCCAGCACCTCCTTGATTAACAAACCCGCCTCGGCCATTTTACTCTGGCCAAATAGCAGATAGGCTTCGGTAAGTTTTTGTTCCCTCTCTTGTGGGGTCATGATGATTGATTATCCTTTGTTGGGAATGGACCTGCGCGGCTGACCATGGCAGGCAGGCTCCGCCCCAATTCCGTTTCAAGCCATGTTGTAATAGCAATCAATTGGTCCAGGTCAAGGCCTGTCTTAACGCCGGAGCGTTCAAACATAAAGGTAATATCCTCGGTCGCCACGTTGCCGGTGGCTTTGGGCGCGAACGGACAGCCGCCCAGCCCGCCGATGCTGGCGTCAATGATCCTGGCCCCGGCCTGGTAAGCGGCCCAGGAATTGGCCACCGCGGTGTTGCGGGTGTTATGAAAATGTCCTCTTAAGGGGATGCCCGGGGCGGCTTCTTTCGCCCGTTCAAAAATTTCCGTGACGTGGTTTGGCGCGGCTGCGCCGATGGTGTCGGCGATGGCGATCTCGCCCGGCCCGGCCTCGGCCAGCGAGGCGATAATATCTATCACTCTCGAGACCGGGGTCAGCCCCTCAAAGGGACAGCCGAAAGCGGCTGAGACCGTCACTTGGGCGGAGCGACCCGCAGCCTTGGCGGCGGTGATAATTTGCTTTGATATTTCCACGCTCTCGGCTGACGTCTGGCCCTGGTTGTTTTGACCAAAAGCGTCGCTGGCGGCCGCGACGCAGCCGATCTCATCCAGCCTTTCAGTTTTCAGGGCGCGCTCCAGACCTTTCATATTGAGCACCAGGCCGATGTAAGTGATGCTATCCAGGGCCGGCAAAAGCGCTGTGATTTCCTCGGCATCGGCCATTTGCGGAACCCGTCCCGGGTGGACGAAGCTGGCCACTTCGAGGCGCTTGACCCCGGCGGCGATCAAATCCTCGATCAGGGTCAGCTTTTTGGGGGTCGGGAACACCTGCGGCTCGTTCTGCAGACCGTCGCGCACCCCGACCTCGACAATTTCTATGGTTTTGCTGGGCATCAGTTCTGTCCTATTGGAACCGTTTTATATCAAAGGGGGAAATGTCCAAAGCGGTTTTAACGCCGGCGATCAGATCAGACAGGATTTCAGCACACACCGGCGCCAATGTCAGCCCCAGGTGCTGGTGGCCGAACGATATGTAAAGGTTTTCAAGCCCCGGCGACCGGCCAAGCGCCGGCAGGAAATCGGGCAGGGTCGGGCGACAGCCCATCCAGCGGCCGGTCTCCGCTCCCGCCACCCCGGGCATCAATTCCTCGAGGTGGTGCGCCAGAATATCGGCGCGCTTCCAGTTGGCGGGGAGGATCTTGCCCGCCGGGGAAAATTCCACGGTCCCGGCGAGACGCAAGCCGCCCTCCATCGGGGTGATGAAAAAGCCCCGTTCGTGCGAGCCCAGGCACATGTCGAAGCTTAAGGGTTTGTGATCCACAACCACATGGTAGCCGCGCTCGGCGACCAGCGGCGCCTTGATCCCGATGAGGCGCATCAGCTGCCCGGACTGGTGCCCGGCGCACAGCACCGCGGCGTCCGCCTGGCGCCAGCCCTGGCCGGTGACAATGCCTTTAAGGAGACCCCCCTGATGGTCGAAGGCGGTCACCTTTTCGGCGCTATATTCGCCCCCGGCCGTGATGAAATGGTCAAAGATTTTTCCGGTCACCGCCAGCGGATCGCGGACATGGAAGCCGCCCGGGTAAAATATCGCGTTTGTGACCTTCGGGCCAAGTTCCGGGATCATCGCGCGCGCCTGGCCGCCGGTCAGCACTTCATATTTGACATTGTGCTGGTCCAGGAAGGGAAATTTTGCACGGTCGCGGGCGAAGCCCGGCTCGCTTTCAAAGACGATCATGGCGCCGTTCCTGCGCACCATCGGGCTCAGGCCCTCTTCCCGGATCAGCCTGTTCCAGGCGGCCAGCGACCCCTTTTGCAGCGCCGCCAGGGCTGCCGCGCTGTTGGTCATCTGCTGGGGACGGGACGCCGCCAAA
>JADFFP010000029.1 GCA_022568115.1 Pseudomonadota bacterium
CCACCGCCTGATCCGCCAGATAGGCGCCGAAAGCCTCATAATACCCGTGCTCGCCGGAATAATCGGAAAACTCCTGATCGAGGGCGATTAAATCCTCTGCCGTATACCGGGGCGCCTGGCCGCAGGCGGCCAGCGCCAATAACACGACAATTATTGTAACCTGTTTCATCGCTGTCTCCTTTATTTTCGCTCCAGAACCACAAAACTGAAGGCCGGAACATCACCTTCCCGCTTGAAATCCACGCGGGAGGCCTCGCGCCACAATGAGCGGTCCAAGTGGGGGAACAAGGCATCGCCCTCCACCTCTTCATGGACCTCGGTCAGATAGATGCGGTCGGCCAGCGGCAGGGTCGCCTGGTAAATCTGACCGCCGCCGATCACCATCGCCTCAGGCCCGATCCTGGCGGCTTTTTGCAGGGCTTGGTGGACGCTTCCAGCCACCACCAGGCCGGGGGCGCCGATGGCCGGGTTGCGGGTGACCACGATGCTGGTGCGCCCGGGCAGTTCCACCCCGATCGATTGGTAAGTCTTGCGCCCCATGATGATCGGCTTGCCCATCGTCACTTTCTTGAAGTGCTTGAGGTCGGCGGGAATTTTCCACGGCAGCCGGCCGCGCCGGCCGATCACCCGGTTTTTTGCCACTGCCGCGATGAGACTGATCTTCATTGGCGCCATCCCCTCTCCTAAACCGCGACCGGGGCTTTGATGTGGGGATAAGGGTCGTAGCCGGAAAGTTCAAAATCCTCATATTTAAATGAAAAAATATCCTTCACATCCGGGTTGATGGTCATGGCCGGCAGGGCGCGGGGTTCTCGCGATAACTGCTCATCGCACTGCTCCAGATGATTGGCGTAAAGATGCACATCGCCGAAGGTGTGGACGAAATCGCCTGGCTCAAGGCCGGCCGCCTGGGCGATCATCCGGGTCAGCAGCGCATAAGAGGCGATATTAAAGGGAACGCCCAGGAAGACATCGGCCGAGCGCTGGTACAGCTGGCACGAAAGCTTGCCCTCCGAGACAAAAAACTGGAACAGGCAGTGGCAGGGCGGCAGCGCCATTGTGCCGATCTCGCCGACGTTCCAGGCCGAGACAATATGGCGGCGCGAGGAAGGATTGCCCTTGATCTCAGCCACCACCCTTGCGATCTGATCGATCTTGCCGCCATCGGCGGCCGGCCAGGCGCGCCACTGGGCGCCGTATACCGGGCCCAGCTCGCCCTCCCCGTCGGCCCATTCGTTCCAGATTTTGACCCCGTGATCGGTGAGGTATTTGATATTGGTGTCCCCCTTCAACAGCCACAACAGTTCATAAATGATCGATTTCAGGTGCAGTTTCTTGGTCGTCAGCAGCGGAAACCCCTGGCGTAAATCAAAGCGCATCTGGTGGCCGAAGACGGCATAGGTGCCGGTGCCGGTGCGGTCCTCCTTGAAGACGCCCTGGGTGCGGATACGTTTCAATAAATCCAGATACTGTTGCATGACTTTCCAAAACCGGTTTACTGTTGAGTACAGAATAACCGGTTATCCTTCAAGGGGGATAAATGAATGGATCTTGACGGCATCACCACCCTTTCGTTTGACTGTTACGGAACCCTGATCGACTGGGAGGCCGGGCTTCTGGCGGCGCTACGGCCGTGGCTGAAAAAGAACCGGAAAAATCCCCCCGACGAACAGGTGCTGGAGATCTACGGCGAGCTGGAATTTGAGGCCGAAGAGGCCGCGCCCGGCGCTCTTTACCCGAAAATCCTGGGCAATGTCCACCAGGCCCTGGGCGAGCATTTCGGGATTCCGTCAAGCGCCGCTGAACAAACCGCGTTCGCCGCCTCGATCGGGGACTGGCCGGCGTTTCCCGACAGCCCGGGAGCGCTCAAGTACCTGAAACAGCATTTCAAACTGGTTATCCTTTCCAACATCGACAGGGCGTCATTCGCCCTCAGCGAAAAAAAGCTCGGGGTCGAGTTCGACGCCGTTTACACCGCAGAGGAGATCGGCAGCTACAAACCCGATAAGAAAAATTTCAGATATCTGCTGAGCCGCCTGAAAGAGGAATTCGGAACCCGTCCCGATCAGCTGTTACACGTCGCCCAGTCGCTGTTCCACGACCACGAACCGGCCAAGAAAATGAACCTCCACACCTGCTGGATCGACCGCCGCGCCGGCCGGGACGGCGCCGGCGCCACGGTGGTCCTTTACGGCCCCATCGATTACGATTTCCGGTTCACAACCATGGCTGAATTCGTCAAGGCGCATAAGAAACACCTTTCTTTCATCAAATTGGAGAAAAGGTTCAGCGCCCGCGAAAATAGCGACTGAGAATTGGAGAAATTTTAACGAGGAAATTAGGCTGGTTTTCCTTGAAAGGAACCCTTATATTTGCTTTTGTGAGAAACTTGGGACGGTCTCAAATGTTTAATTGGTTAAAAAAGAGACGATTATACGAGCAGGAAAAACTATTGTTCCAGAACTGTTGTGCCTGTGCCTACATTTTAGGCTGTTTTGAGGATGATCGTTTCGAGAATAATATTTCACTCAAATTTACAAAGGATTTTGTTTCTAATGTAAACGCAATGGAGCAAGCCAACCGCAGAATAGCTTCCACTACCCACGATGGAGAGTTAGCATCCCTTGACGACGCCGAGATTCTATTGAACATTAATAGGGAATTACGTCGTATTTATGAATTTGACATTCTGAGTCCGCTCAAGACATTTGATCAGGTAAACACACCCCTAGAGGGGTGGGATGAATATTTAAAACGAGAAATTTAAGGGTTTATTTATTTTGGATAATGGTTAATTTTGGAGGCCGTTCAATTCATTTAAGAGTTCAGTGTTTGTCATGTAAAATGAGTTTGATGTTAAGTTTTTTATTTCCTCCTCATTTAAACTAGGGTGTGAACCCAATTTAATTTATTGATTTTGTTTACGTTTTTTAATTCAGTCACCTAAAGGGAGATTGAACTATGCGTTTTGACTTGTCTGATGATGAAAGGGCGATCATCCAGTCCTTGCTTCCAGCAAACCGGAAAGGTCCCAGGCGGGTTGATGATCGCCGTGTTTTGAATGGTATTTTCTATATTCTGCACACCGGAGCGCCATGGCGTGATCTTCCGGAGCGTTATAGAGCGCGCACGACCGTCTATAACCGCTATGCCCGCTGGGCGCGGCGCGGGGTCTAGCGCGATATATTTGTGGCGCTTGCCCGAACATCCGAAGACAGTCTGTTTTTTATCGACAGCAGCATCGTCAAGGCCACCGCGCAACTTCTGGCGCAAAAGGGGGGAGCTGGCGCAGGATATCGACCGCCGCCACGGCCGGGACGGCGCCGGCGCCACGGTGGTCCTTTACGGCCCGATTGATTACGATTTCCGGTTTGAATCGATGGCTGAATTCACCAGGGCCCATAAGGGGGAGACGGGTTAGGGTTTTATCGAACCTATTGCTAGCCGATGACTTTCCTAATAGTTGTTAGCGTCCAACCTTCGGCTTCGCTTCCTTCGTACGTACTCGAAACGGCACCCGCCTTCATGCGTAGTTGTTGTTCCTTCTTGATCTGAGCCTCAGTAGTTTTGGGTGGAAACTTTTCAACTATTTTTGTAGTTTTAGGCATGGTCTTCTCCTTCGAAGGGCTATTGCTCTGAATTCATTGCGGCCGCCCATTTAGCCAAGTTTTCTTCAGTCCGATCTTCTAATGTGCTTAAAATCAATTTTAGAATTGTCTTGGCATTTGCATCATTTTCTGCTCCCCCAAGCATACCTTCTGCGGCACTTAATTGGGTTTCTCCGAGCTCTTCTTCAACTTTGCTTTTAGTAAAATCATCCAACTCGGATGGGAGATTCTGAAGGATTTCCCAAGCCTTTCCGCTTGGCAACAAATCTGCCTTTTCAAGTAATTTTTCGACTTCAACTTGCGCTCTTTCTTCGACAAATTCTGGGGTTCGTATCACTTCAGCAACTTTTATTTTCGCCGCCTCTGCCCTTTCAGTTGCTTCTTTGACAACCTCGGCCAAAGCCTCAGGGATTGATCCTGATGCGTGATAGAGCCGTATATCATGTAGTGCAACCCCAAGAGGGTATTCCTCAATAGGCTTTTTAAGCCCTTCATAAATTACTACCAGGACTTCGTCCCGTTTTGCGGTCATCAACTGGATAATCGCGGTCAGGGTTTGCTCAAAATAGACCCGCTTGTCGACGCTGGCCTGGACCGCACCCAGTCCGCCCGCCGTAGCGGCTAACGCGGATTTCAGTCCCGGTCCGCCAGTTACCGCAGCAGCTGCTTCTAATCCTAAACGGGAAATATCAGTGGCAAGATCAAAACTGACGCTCTCTTTGTAGAGTTTTCTTTTGTAAACTTCGAAAGCTTTGTCAGATTCAAAAATCAACGCGTAAATTTTATTATCTCTACAATCTTTATCATCACAATCTTCATCTAATGTGATTTCAATCGGCTTTGGATAGCCGGGAATTGAGGCACACCCCGCCAAAAACAGTAATCCTAAAAGCCCGAGTAAAATCAGCTTTGAAAAATGAACAGGTAACCCGGCTTTGAAGTGCATCCCACGTCTCCCCCATAGCAAAAACAGATAGAATCGTTAAAGTTGTATATCATAATAATTATTATTCTCAAAGTAGATTTATATTGATGCCTTTAATTTTCCCCAAAAATCCCCTATATAGAGGGTGTCAGCTTGCTGACTATGGCAATAAACGGTGCGTGTAATAGGCATCGCGGACCCGGGGGCAGTACCCGGCGCCTCCACCAAAAGCCCTGCCCATAAAAAGGATGTAAGAGTTTTCAGGGTTTTTGATGGGGGCGAACCAGGATCGACGGGTGTTCAAAGACGTAACTCTTTGCCCGGCATGATACCGCCGCAACGGGTCAAACTTACAAATGCTAACGATAATGAAGCATTGGCAGTTGCCGCCTAATGAACAGCCTAACGGCCAAGTAATAAGGCACTGACTACCGCGGCCCGGAGGACGCCGGGCAACAGAAGTCCTCCACTTTATTTTTCCTTAAAACATGTCCGCTTATAATTGACTTTTCGGCCCGGATGTCCTTTCTATGGATCAGGGAGCCCGGATATCTTTATTTGGGGTGTTGCAATATGAGCGAAAGTCACATCGATTACCAGGCGCTGGTGCACAAGGCCTTGCGGGGGGCGGTGCGTGAGATTCTGTTGATCCTCGAGGCCAAAGGGCTTCAGGGCGATCACCATTATTACATCACCTTCAAAACCGAGGCCGAGGGGGTGCAAGTCCCGAAACGGATGAAGACCCAATACCCCCATGAGATGACGATAGTGATCCAGCACCGCTACTGGGACCTGAAAGTCCATGACGACCGGTTCGAGATCGGGCTTTCCTTCAACCAGCGGCCGGAACATCTGGTGATCCCGTTCGAGGCGATCACCTCGCTGGTCGACCCGTCCCAGCGCTTTGCCCTGCAGTTCGATGCCAAGGCGGAAGCGGAAGCCGAGGAGGGACAGCTGTTCGATCACCTGACCCCTGAAAAAGACGCTCCCGGGCCTGAGACGGAGGCAGATCAGAAAATTGACGAAAAAAATCAAGATAATGTCGTCGCCCTTGATGCCTTCCGCAAAAGCTGACCCCGTATTATCGCCTGTTAGGCGTGGCCCTGCCCATTCCTGATAATTTTCTCGTTTCCCTTCTTGGGCTTTGGGGGTGTCCTGTCGTGAGCATTTCGTTTGCAAAATGTTTACAAAAGTTAGGAGGGAGCCATGACAGATCACGTCTACAAAAAGGTGGAGCTGGTTGGCAGCTCTAAGGATTCTATCGAGTCGGCAATCGAAACCGCCATTCAGACGGCAGGAAAATCACTTAAAAATCTTGACTGGTTCGAGGTTGTAGAAACACGAGGAAACATCGAGAAAGGCCAAGTGGCTCATTATCAGGTCGAGTTAAAAGTCGGATTTCGTATCGAGCGCTAGAGTCCTAAATTGATCGTTCAGAGTTCAAAATCTGTCGTCCTGATGAATCCAGTAACGGTGGATTGTCACATTAAATAAATTTGGAAGGATTCTTTGCCTATGTCACTTAAAAAAATGGCTGTTTTTTGCGCTTTAATTTACAGACGGTTTCCATTTTTACTTGCTAAAGTATGTTAACGTGACAATGCTCCACCATGTAACAAATTTAACGACAAAATATGCAAAACCAGTTTCTACCCTTTTAAAATTTAAATTTATTAGCCGACGTTTTGTTCAGGAGAAACCTATTGATTGTGAAGAGTGGGTTTCCAAACATATTACCCGTTACTATTTTATTAAAAAATTTAGCATACTTGAAATATTCTTACAAAAATAATATGTTAAACTTAAGCAACCTTATTTTTTTGGGGATTTAGATGCGGTATTTATTCTTCGGTTTGATTTTTTTATTTCCCGTTTTCTTGGCCTCATGCGCAAGCAATGATGCTGGGATCAAAAAAGAGTCTCAGTTGGAACGGTACTTGGTTGGTTTTTCCCAAGAGGAGTTGGTAGCCTACCTTGGTGCTCCTACACAGGATCAAACTCTTTCAAATGGAAAGCAGGTCTGGACCTATAGAGATGATGCTGAAGGTCTTACAGGAGGTGAGTGTACATTAACGCTGATTTTTAATAATGGAATAACAGAGAATGTAACAGTTTTATCTAGGGATTGGTCACCTCTTTCTTTTCCAATGGGCGGTTGCCAAAACATTATTGGCCGAATTCCTCGCAAGTAAATTCTGTATGATAATAAAGAAAGGATTCAAAATGGGTAAACGTTTCAAACGAATTACAGCCCTTTTTCTTTTTACATTACTTTTTACCAATGTCGCCGAGGCCGATTTTGAAAAGGGTTTGGCGGCTGCTAACCAAGGTGATTTTAAAACTGCCCTTAAAGAATGGCTGGTTGATGCTGACCAAGGGGTTGCGGAGGCCCAGTACGCTCTCGGGATTATGTATGCCGATGGCCTTGGTGTTCCGAGGAACGACGTGATGGCAGTTAAATGGTACCGCGCAGCCGCTGACCAGGGTTATGCAGAGGCCCAGAACAATCTCGGGCTCATGTATGCCGATGGGCTTGGTGTTCCGAGGAACAGTGCCGAGGCGGTGAAGTGGTTCCGCCTGGCCGCTGACCAAGGGCATGTAGCAGCCCAGAACAATCTCGGGCTCATGTATGACGTAGGCGCTGGCGTTGCTGAGAACAACGTTATGGCGGTGAAGGGGTTCCTCCTGGCCGCTGACCAGGGGGATGCAGAAGCCCAGTACACTCTTGGGGTTATGTATGATGGTGGCTTTGGCGTTCCGGAGAACGACGTTATGGCAGTTAAGTGGTACCGGGCAGCCGCTGACCAGGGGCATGCCGAAGCCCAGTACGATCTTGGGCTCATGTATGCCAGTGGCGAGGGCGTTCCAAGAAACGACGTGTTGTCCTTCATGTGGTTTAACCTGGCCGCGGCTCAGGGAAATGAGATTGCTTCTGAAAACAAGAAAATTTTACGCAAGAGAATGACCACAGATCAAATTGCTAAGGCACAAAAGTTATCCATAGAATGGCTTGAGAAACACCAGTAGGGGTCTCTCTGAGCAAATCTTGAGACTAATTCCTTCCAAGAAAAGGTAAAAATCTTGACCAAAATTTATCTGTCGGTTAAACCCGGCTTTGTACTAAGTTTTCATACTCTTTCCCTAATTTATTTCAAAATATGATATATTTATCATATTTATTCTTGTTTTCTTAATATTATTGCAGTATAAGGGATATATGGACCTTAAACGCTACATAGAAAAATACCACTGTGGCAACCAGGCGGCGTTTGCCCGGAAACACCGGCTTTCGACCACCGTGGTCAACCGGGCCTGTTCCGGGAAGAACATTTCGGTCAGGAAATTAAAGCAAATCGCCGGCCTGACCGGAGGGGCGGTGACCGCCGGGGAAATCCTCGGCGAGACGGTTAAGCCCGGGCCGGAATTCAGGACCGAACACGATAGCTTCGGGCCGATGAAAGTGCCGGCGGACCGCTATTGGGGGGCGCAAACCCAGCGCTCGATTGAAAATTTCCCGATCGGCGGCGAAACTCTGCCCAAACCGGTAATCCGGGCGCTCGGGATTATCAAAAAAGCCGCCGCGCTCACCAACCTGGCGCAAGGGGGGCTGGATGAGGAGATTGCGGGTGCGATCGTGAAAGCCGCCGATGAAGTGATTGCCGGCAAACTTTATGGCCATTTCCCGCTGGTGGTGTGGCAGACCGGGTCGGGCACCCAATCGAACATGAACGCCAACGAGGTGATCGCCAACCGCGCCAATGAATTGCTCGGCGCGCCGCTCGGATCAAAATCCCCGGTTCACCCCAACGATCACGTCAACCGCTCGCAGTCCTCCAACGACACCTTCCCGAGCGCCATGAATATCGCCGCGGCGGAGCAGATCACCCATCGCCTGATCCCGGCGCTGCAGGGGTTGCGCCGGGAGCTGGATAAAAAGGCCAGGTCTTTCGCCGCGATCATCAAGATCGGCCGCACCCATTTGCAGGACGCCACCCCGTTGACTTTGGGCCAGGAATTTTCCGGCTACGCGGCGCAAATTAAAAAGGGCATCCAGCGCCTGAAAGCCGCCCTCCCCGACCTTTACGAGCTGGCGCAGGGCGGCACCGCGGTCGGCACTGGTCTCAACACCAGGAAAGGCTTCGATAAAAAAGTCGCGGCCAGGATTGCCAAGATCACTGGCCTGCCGTTTGCCGCCGCGCCCAACAAGTTCGAGGCGATCGCCGCCCATGACGCGATCGTCGCGGCCTCGGGCGCGGCCAACACCATCGCCGCCAGCCTGATGAAAATCGCCAACGATATCCGGCTGCTGGGCTCCGGCCCGAGATGCGGGATTGGCGAATTGCGCCTGCCCGAGAACGAGCCCGGCTCCTCGATCATGCCGGGCAAGGTCAACCCGACCCAGGCCGAGGCGCTGACCATGGTCTGCGCCCAGGTGATGGGCAACCACACCGCGATCAGCATCGCCGGATCGCAGGGCCATCTGGAGCTGAATGTGTTCAAGCCGGTGATGATCTATAATCTTCTGCAGTCGATCCGCCTGCTCGGCGATGGCGCGGCCAGCTTTAGCGAACGCTGCATCGAGGGGATCGAGGCGGATGAAGCGCGCATCCACGAGCTGATGGAACAGAGCCTGATGCTGGTCACCGCGCTGGCCCCGGAGATCGGCTACGACAAGGCCGCCGAAGTGGCCAGGAACGCCCACAACAAAGGCCTGACGCTGCTCGAATCGGCGCTTCAGCTGGGCTATGTTACGGAGCAGCGCTTCCGCGAAGTGGTCCGCCCGGAAAATATGACCGGGCCGCACGATTAAAGTTTCGATTAAAATGAAGGATTAACCCTCCCTTGCCCTCCCAAAAGATCAGAAAACACTCGATTACGATCGCCGGCCACCGCACCTCGGTCACTCTGGAGGATGTGTTCTGGCGGGCCTTGAGGGAAATCGCCCAGACCCGCGGCCTCAGCCTGGCCGCGCTGATTGAAGAGATCGATGAAAATAGACAGACCGGTCTGTCTAGCGCCCTCCGCGTCTTTGCGATGATTGAGACGCTTAAACAATAACAGTTAAGTATTTTGGTCACTCTCACCTATGGTTTAATTCCGTGGCCCTCTCCCATTCCGCCTCTCGCC
>JADFFP010000270.1 GCA_022568115.1 Pseudomonadota bacterium
CGCCTTTGGGCCGGGGCAGGGAGAGCGCCGCGGCGTGCAGGTGCAGCCTGGATGATAAACCGCTAAGATGCGCTTGTGAGCCGCCGTACTTGCCGTCGCCGATAACCGGATGGCCGATGTGCGCCAGGTGGGCGCGCAGCTGGTGGGTGCGCCCGGTCTCGGGGATCAGCGCCAGCCAGCTGGCCTCGGGCGCGGCCTGGTCGAGCACCTTGTAATAGGTCAGCGATTTTTTGCCCTCACCGGTGATCTGCATTTTCTCTTTTGCCCCATCGGCGGAGCCTTTTTCCAGGGGCGCCTCGATTTTCCCCTCGAGGATTTTGGGAACCCCCCGGACCAGCGCCCAGTAAATTTTGTGACACTCCTTTTCGCGGAACGCCCGGGTCAGGATGCGCGCCGCCGGGGCGTTTCGCGCGACCACCAGAAGGCCCGAGGTGTCCTTGTCCAAACGATGTACCAATTTGGGCCTTTCCGCCCCTTTCCCGTCCCCAAGCGCCCCTAACATGCCGTCAATGTGCTTATTTGTGCCGGTCCCCCCCTGGACCGCCAAACCAGCGGGTTTGTTGAGCACAATGATCTCCTTGTCCTGATAAATCACCATGCCGCGGATTTCCTGAATATCCTTTTTATTCAATGATTTCAGTGGCTTAACGGGTTTTGTTGATTTGGCGGCGGTGACGGTGCCGAGGGGCGGGATGCGCACCTGATCGCCCGCTTCAAGCCGGGTGCCGCCCTTGGCCCGTTTGCCGCCGATGCGGATCTGGCCGGTGCGCAAAAGCTTTGACAATTGCCCGAACGAAAGCTCCGGGAGCTCGCGTTTAAACCAGCGGTCGAGGCGCATCCCGGCATCGGCGGCGGGAATCGTTTTTGTTGTCACAGCGCTCATCTAAACACCCCGCCGGCCAGGCCGCCAATCAACAGAGCGCCCAACCGGTAAGCCATGAAATGGCGAAGCACCGCACTGGTGGCGCCGCCTAGGGCGATCGAAAAAATCAGGTTCATTCAGGGCACTCCAAAGGTCCAGCCTTCTGTGCAAACAACTTCTTCACTCATGGCGGCCGGGTGCCAGTATTTACTGTCTTCTGCGATAAACCGCAACCCGGCGGCTGAGAGTATTGCATCACCAATATGATCATCTATACTTAAATCTTGCTGAATTGATCTGGAGTGAAAATGATCAAGAGCTTGGTTAAGAACCTCAAGCTCCCGGATTTTTTTTAAACCTACTCCCGACATAATAAGAAAAGGACGCGTGTAGATTTCAACAACAACTGATCTTTTTGCGGTATTCTCAAACGGCCATATTGCAATGTTTCTTTGCAATCGTAGCAAGGACCTCATTCCACAAAGTGAACCCATTCCAACCTGAGTTGGTCCAATTAAATGAAAAAAGGTTTCTGCCGGACCCAGGCCTTTGTTCCGGCACTCCTGTTCTGTCACACGGTACCGCCTCCGGTATCGTCTTCCTGGCTGTTTGTTTACATGGAATAGTTCACTCACTTGCTCATTCTCTAAAAAACTTCCCGCATAAAGGTGGGGGTCGTTTTTCGTTTTGTCTTCTATTTCAAACCATAAATCCTGGGCGCGTGAAGATGAAATATCCGCACCTGGAAAGTATTTGCCTTCGTCTAAGTAGGGAGGGGCAAAGGAAAAATCGATACCAACCAGAAAGCTTTCCTTTCCGGCAAATTCGTTCAGCCAGCTTATGGCTGCTAGTCTTGACCAATGTTTGGAATTTGGAGGTGAAACTAGTTCAGGAGGGGAATCTCCTTTTCTGCAAACAGCCACTTGGATACCTTTTTGGGTTGAACCCTTTGCCCCGGACCAATCAACCGCCACAAAAAAATCAAAGGATGCTTTCATTGTTTTCCTTTAGTCGGGCCCGCTTTTGCCCGAAGCTTGGCCCAGTAATCAAGCCGCTTTTTTAGCTCGCGCTCGAAACCGGCCGGTTTCGGGGCATAGAAGCCGGCCCGTTTCATTTCCTCAGGAAAATAGTTCTGGCCCGAGAAAGCGCCCCCGTAGTTGTGGTCGTAGCGGTAGCCCTGGCCGTAGCCGATCTCTTTCATCAGTTTTGTCGGCGCGTTCAGAATGTGCCTGGGCGGCATTAATGAACCGCTCTCCCGGGCCGCCTGGCGGGAGGATGTTTCGGCCACATAAGCGGCGTTGGATTTGGGCGCGGTGGCGAGATATATGACCGCCTGGGCGATTTGCAGCTCGCCTTCTGGCGACCCCAGAAAATCGTAGGCGTCCTTGGCGGCGAGCGCCTGGTGGATCGCCTCCGGGTCCGCCAGGCCAACGTCTTCGGAAGCAAACCGCACCAGCCGGCGGACGATGTACAAGGGGTTTTCCCCGGCCGTGAGCATCCGCGCCAGCCAGTACAATGCCGCGTCCACATCCGAGCCGCGGAGCGATTTGTGGAGCGCGCTGATCAGGTTGTAATGGCCCTCCCGGTCCTTGTCATA
>JADFFP010000271.1 GCA_022568115.1 Pseudomonadota bacterium
GTTTGGAACGGAGGGGCGGCGATATTAACCCCCGAGGGCCAGCGCAAATCTTCTGGAAAGGGTGAAATTGTTCTGAAAAGCCCAAGCCTTATGCATGGGTATTTTCGCCGCCGGAACCTGACCGGTGAGGCGATCCAGGATGGCTGGTACCGAACCGGTGATTTGGGCCATATTGATGATACCGGTCTGGTCAGGTTTCTGGGCCGTTGCAAATCTGAAATAAACCGGGCCGGAAACAAGGTCTCACCCGAAGAGGTGGATATGCTGCTCGAGCAGCACAAATCGGTAAAGGAGGCGTGCGCATTTGGTCTTCCCGACCCGGTAAGCGGGGAAACCATTGGCTGTGCCGTGGTCCTGAAAGAGGGGTGTGACGAGGAGGTCAATGCCCTCAGGCAGTGGTGCGCGGAAAGAATTCAGCCGGCTTGTGTCCCGGAAAGATGGTATTTCATAAAAGACATACCCAAAACCGCACACGGCAAGGTTAACCGCGAAGAGGTCGCCAGGGTTTGCCTTGGCAAGGGGGACTAACTATGACCTGGGAACCCGGAAAACCGGTTGAAATGGAAACCAGGCGATTTTTTGTGCGCTCTCTCAAACCGGAGGATGCGGATGAAAACTACACCAGTTGGTGGAACGATGCGGAAATACAGAGAGGGTTCAACCAAAAACCCCGCAACTGGGACATACCCCGGGCGGCCCAACATATTGAAAAATTTAACAATCGGGACCGGTTTCACCTGGGAATTATCGTCAAGGAAACTTTGAGGCTGATTGGTTTTATAACTATCATTGCCGACCAAAAACAAAAAATAGCAAAGACCAATGTTGGCCTGGGGGATAAGACATTCTGGGGCAAGGATGTGATTATTGAAGTAAGGGAACACATGCTGGACTTCATATTTTTAACTCTCGGGATGGAAAAAGCGGAAAGTGAAATTATTGGCCGAAATTTCTCCTCAATCTTCAACAACAAGGTTTTGGGCTATGCCTCGGAAGGAATTCTCCGGAAACATTCGCCATCGGTCGAAGGGGGCCGGGCGGATACCTATCTCTTTGGCTTGCTCAAGAGAGAATGGCAGGAGTCAAAAAAGGACAAGAAAGAAACCCTGTCAAAACTAGATAAGGCGTTGACCAATAGCGGGAATTTCAAAACCGCCAAGGAGCTTCTGGCGGAGGCAACTTATTATAACCCCCGTGATATCCCGGATAGCGCGTCGGTGGACACTTGGGGTTCCTGGGACAGTCTGTCACATGTCCGCCTGATTTTGGCAATGGAACACCACTTGGGGAGGGAGCTGGAACCCGATATCGTGGTTGATATCTCTAACCTTCAAGACGTAGCGCGCTTTATTTCAGTCAATAAAGGTCTGGACTGAAAATTGCGCAGCCACGACCCGCGTTTTTCCGGCCAGGTCGTGATAGGCTTCAAGGGTTATAAAACCCGCTTCCTTGAGCAGGGTTTTAACCTCGCCAGCCTGGCCATTACCAATTTCAAGGTAAATCTGTCCGCCTTTGCTGCCAAAAAACCCTGGCGCTTTCGCGATGATACGGCGGTAATGGTCCAAGCCATTAGGCCCGCCGTCGAGCGCCGGTTTGGGAGCAAATTTCGCCACTTCTAACTCAAGCCCGGCGATCTCACCGGTTGGGATATAGGGGGGATTGCTGATGACAATATCGAAGAAGGCTTCATTTAAAGGAATATCGTTCATCCAGTCAAAGACGATAAAGCGTGCGCGCCCTGAAAGGTTCAGGTTTTTGGCGTTTGCACGCGCACATTCAAGCGTCCCTTTTGAAATATCCACGCCAACGCCTGCCGCCGACGGCAGCTCGGACAAAAGAGCCAGCAGCAGACATCCGGTCCCGGTGCCCAGATCAAGGATGCGAACCGGTGAGGTTTTCCCGGTTCTTTCCAGCACCGCCGCCACCAGCGTTTCACTGTCGGGGCGCGGGATCAGGGTGTCGGGGGTGACCTTGAAAGGCAGGCTCCAAAATTCCTGAACACCGGTGATGCGGGCCACCGGCTCGTGCGAGGCCCTTTTTTTGATCAGGGCGTTGAAATGTTTCAGGTCATCAGGCGCGAAGGCTTCGTCCCATTTCAAGAGAACATCACCGCGCTCTATCCCAAGCGTAAAAGCCGCCAGAATTTCAGCATCGAGCAGGGGTGTTGCGGCCCCCGCCGCTGTCAGTTTTCCGGCCGCTTCCCTGAGCGCGTCTTTCAGGAGCATAGTCAGTCTTCCAGAGCGGCCAGCTGCCGGGCCTGATGTTCCTGGATCAAGGGCTGGATAACACTTTCCAGGGCGCCGCCTTCCATGATCTGGTCCAGCTTGTGGAGGGTAAGGTTGATGCGATGCTCGGTGACCCGGCGTTCGGGATAATTGTAAGTGCGGATGCGCTCCGAGCGGTCCCCGGTGCCGATCTGACCACGCCGGACTTCCGAGCGCGCCGCGTCCGCCTTT
>JADFFP010000272.1 GCA_022568115.1 Pseudomonadota bacterium
TGGGATGCCCGCTGTCTTGATCACCAGGGTTCTGAAAAACGGGCTGAAACCCTGAGCAGCGCCCAGGTCAGGAAGCCGCTGTATTCAACTTCTATCGGCCAAGGCAAAAAATTTGAACAGGAACTGGCGCCTTTCATGGCGGCTTTTGCCAAACAGGCGCACTAGGTCATGGAAATTACCCGGGAAGCAGCTGAACAAATCCACGCCAAGGTTCTCAAGGCGCAGGACCTGGCGAGCCAGGGCAAGTTTCCCGAGGCCGAGAAAATTCTTGCAAAAGCGTTAAAACAGTGCCCGGAGCATCCCGATATCAACCAGGTCATAGGCCTGCTCTGTTTTCAGCAGCAAAAGTATCAAGCCGCCCGCGATCACTTGCGGGCGTCCCTGAAGGGGGTTCCTGACCAGCCCTTTGTTCTGGCCAGCCTGGGCCAGGTGCTGATCGCCCTGAAGGATACAGCCGGCGCCAAGTCCGCGTTCCGGGAAGCCGCCGGGCTTATGCCGGAACTTGGGGCGGCCTGGGGGTTTTTATCGGAAATCTCGGGGAAAAAGGACTTGCCAGAGCTCATTGGAAAAATATTCACTGTCTTTCTGGAAGTGGAAAACCTCTCCCCGGCAACCAGGATCCAGCTCGGGTATGCCCTGACCACCTGTCTGGAAAAACTGGGAAAAGCTGAGAACGCCGCCGACACCAGGCAGTATTTCATCTACATGCAGGAGGTGGCCAGCCAGGCGGGACAGCCGCTGCATGTTTCCCACCCGCCGGAAAAGGTGAAAGCCGCCCTGCTGCGCGCCCGTGACCACCTGGCCGGGACCAACTACCGGCGGGTGGAAAAAATCTGCCGCGGCATTCTGGAAAAAGATCCGGGCCAAGCGGACGCCCTGCTGGTCCTCGGTCTAACCAAAAGCTATCTCAATGATTACGACGCGGCGGTTGAATTTTACCGCCAAGGTCTCAAAATTGCCCCGGCCCAGCCGGATTTCTGGATCAAGCTGGGAATCGCCTTCAACAACATCCGCGAGTTTGAAAAATCTGAACACTGTCACAAAATGGCGGTGCTCTATAACCCGAAATGCGCTGAAGCTATCTACTGGCTGGCCAATGCGGCGCTGGGACGGGGAGATGACGGCCTGGCGCGCTTTTATCTGGAAAAGGCCATCGCCCTCATACCCGGGTTCAGCCAGCCCTATGATCTGTTGCGCAAAACCAAGGGCTTCAAGGCCGATGACAAGTTCCTGGGCACCCTTGAGAAAAATGCCGCTGAGGCCAGCCGCTCTGTAATCGACGCCACCTTCGCCAATTACATTCTGGCCGCTCATTACGCCCGGCAAAAGAATCGGGGGAAATTCATCGAACACGTCACCCGCGCCAACGCCCTGCAAAAGGAATTGGCGCCAATCATCATCGACAAGAATGTCCCGCTGGTTAATCTTTCCCGGAAAGTTTTCACAAAGGCGCTTTTAAAAAACCAAGCCGATGAAAAAAACAAACTGATCACACCGATTTTTATCGTCAGCCTGCCCCGTTCCGGCTCAACCCTGGTTGAGCAGATACTCTCCTGCCACCCGCAGGTGGCCGCCGGGGATGAAATTCATTTTCTCTACAGCCACATGCTGACCGGCGTGGAAAAAGAGACCGGCCAGCCGTACCCGGAGGGGCTGGAAAAAATAGCTTCAAAAACCTGGGGTGAAATTGGCCAGTCATACCAGAAACGCTTGTCCCAAATTGCCCCGAAAGCGCCCTTTATTACCGACAAACAGCTCTCAAATGCCCTTTATGTCGGCTTGATACGCCTCGCCATGCCCTGGGCCAAGGTTATTCACGTCAACCGCAACCCGATGGACCGGGCGCTTTCGATTTATTCAAATTTTTTCAACGAACGTTTGAGCTATTGTTTTGATCTCAAGCACCTGGCCCGGACCACCAAACTGACCAAGGCCGCCCTGGACTTCTGGCACCGGTTGCTTCCCGGATTTATCCTGGATCTGGAATATGAAGACCTGGTCGCGGATATTGAGGGGCAAACCCGCAGAATTCTCGACTTTTGCGGTCTCGAGTGGGACCCGGGGTGTCTCGAATTTTACAAGTCGGAGCGCACCGTTCTGACCATTTCGATCGGCCAGGTGCACAAACCGATTTATTCCTCAAGCATCGGTAAATGGAAGCAGTATGCCGACCTTCTGGAGCCGTTCCGCGTTGAGATGGGGGAGCTGATTGATCAGGATGGTTACTTAGTAGGCAAGGGTTAGGTCAGCCCGCATCGCGGCCAGGAACCGGGCCGCCTCGCCGCCGCTGCAGGCGCGGTGATCGAAGGTTAAAGAAACTGGCATAACCCTTTGATTTTCAATACCTTTTTCTGTCATTACCAGCTTCTCAAACAGGCCGCCGATGCCGACAATCGCGATCTCGGGCGGGGACACGATCGGGGTTGCAAAGCGACCTGCGATCATGCCGAAATT
>JADFFP010000273.1 GCA_022568115.1 Pseudomonadota bacterium
TTTGTCCATTTTCAGGCAGCGGGCCAGCATCAGGTGCACATAATAGGGAACCTGGGTGGTGCAATGCACCATCAGCCGGCTGCGGACAGGGTCAAACTCGGCAATCGCGGCGTGGGGCTCCATATGGGCCTGGCAGACCTCTGAGGTGGTAAAAATTTGCTCGCGCACCAGATCGGCTTTGGCAAAACCCTCCTGAACGTCACCCAACTCATAATCGGCCACACGCTCAATATTCCCGGGGCGTTTCTCGTGCAGGTCGATGGCGTCTTTTGCCGTAGCCGCCTCCGGGGTCAGATAAGCCGGCAATTTCCTGACTTTCAGCTTGATCAGCGACAAGGCTTTTTTTGCGGTGGCGTCATCAACGGCGGCAACCGCCGCGACCGGTTCTCCCTGATAGCGAATGCGCACCCTAGCCAGCGGGTATTCTGTGGCGGCAATCGGCAACACCCCGAAGGTTGTGTCACAATCCGCGCCGGTCACGATCGCCATCACGCCAGGCAGCTTTAAGGCGGCGGAGGTTTCCAGGCTGATAATCTCGGCATGGCTGCAGGAACTGCGGAAAATTCGTCCGGCCAGCGCCCCCACCGGCACAAGGTCGGCGGTGTATTTGGCCCGTCCGGAAACTTTTTCCGGGCCATCGACCATCGGCACATGGAGGCCGATTGATCTGGCGTGGGTGGTGGTTTCAGTCACCTCACCCCCCTGCCACGCTCTTTGGCGGCCCATTTGACAGCTTCGATAATTTTCACATAGCCAGTGCAGCGGCAGATATTGCTGCCCAGCGCCTCGCGGATTTCCTCATCATTCGGCTGGGGATTGCGGCGCAGCAGCCCTTCTGCCGCCATGATAAAACCGGGCGTGCAAAAACCGCACTGGGACCCGAGTTTGTGATGAAACCCAAGCTGAATATCCGAAAGGCCGCCGCCCCGGGATTGTGATTCGATGGTCTCAACCCGGGCGCCCTGAACGGTTGGCGCAAGGGTCAGGCAGGCCAGGGCCGGCTGGTCGTTGATCAAAACCGTGCAGGCTCCGCACTCGCCGCCATCACAGCCGGTTTTGGTGCCGGTCAGTCCCATTCCGCGCAGGTAATCGATGAGAAGAATATTATCTGCAACAGCCCCGACATGCGGCTGTCCGTTAAGTGTGAATTTGACAATTTTTTTCACGTCACCCATCCTCAAATTCAGACAATGATTTGGCAAACTGGTTTCAAGGTTTTGCGATCGGCAGGGCAGTCTCGAATTTCACCTGTCTGAGTGCGAAGTTGGAGCGCACCTGGGCTAATCCCGGAGCCCTGAAAATGGTCTTTTCAAGAAACTCGTCGTAGGCCGAGACACTGGGCGTCACGACCCGCAGCAGGACATCAGCATCGCCGGTCGTGTTAAAGCATTCCATCACCTCCGGGTGTTTGCTGATCTCGTCGGTAAACTCCCGGGCCAGGGTTGCCGAATGGCGTATCAGGGTAATATGGGCAAAGACATTTTCCCCAAAACCAACCTTCCGGGGATCGAGAATGGCCGCATAGCGCAGGATGACACCGGCGTCTTCCAGGGCCTTGACCCGGCGCCAGCAGGCCGAAGGCGAAAGGTTCACGCGTTCGGCCAATTCCTGGTTGGTCAGCCGCGCGTTGGCCTGCAGTTCGATAAGGATACGGCGTTCATAACTGTCGAAAGCAAGTGCACAGTCTTGTCGGGTTGGCGTCATAATATAGAATATCCTTTCTTATTTTGTTTAATTATAGACCATTCTTTTTAGTTTTGCATCATTTTTCGGTAAAATAGACAATTTTCTCCGCCAAATTAGGTGTAAACTGCCATAAAGTTCAAAAACCAATCAGGAATTCAACATGAATCTCAAGGTTCCCAAGCCAGTTGCCGCTAAACACGTCACCGGTTACAGTCCGAATGGTCACGGCAAAACATTTCCTCCCCAGATCATTCCCGACGGCGCCAGTATGACCATCGAAGCGCTGGCCGCCGCCGTCCGGGAGCCCCACAGTCAAGTTGAAATTACTGATGAAATCCGGGATCGTGTAACGGCTTCGCGTGAACTGCTCGAAAAGTTTGTGGCTTCGGGCCGCATTATTTACGGCGTTACGACCAGCGTGGGCGGGTTCGTCAACTGGCTGGTTCCAGCCTCCATGGCTGGTGAGGTGCAGAACAATATCCTTAAGTGTGTCCAGTCCAATGTCGGGGATTACCTGGACGATCACTATGTGCGCGCGGCAATGTTGGCGCGAATTAATTCACTGGGGCGCGGGGCTTCGGCGATTTCCCTGGAAAATTTCGAAAAATATGTGGCGATGTACAACCGCGGCATCGTGCCGTGCATTCCCGAAAAAGGCTCGCCCGGTACCAGCGGTGATCTGTCGCCTCTGGCCTGTATTGCTTTGGTCGGGACCGGGCACTGGCGCGCCAAGTACCAGGGCGAGATCATA
>JADFFP010000274.1 GCA_022568115.1 Pseudomonadota bacterium
GTTGCCAGGTATGATCATGGGCCCGTGTTTGGTGCCTGTAATGATCCCTTCGTAAGAGGTGAGATCAAGACCGCTGATCTCAAAGCCGTTGCCGCCCGGTTGGTGGCATTCGGTGCACCTGAAATTCAGGACCGGCAAAACATCCTCGGCAAAACTTACTTCCTGAGCTAAAGCAGGGGCCGCCCAGGCACCAAAGGCAAGTGCCGCACTAAAAACCGCCAACCCTGCACGAGGAATAAAATACTTCTTCTTAGGCATGGCATTTTCCTTTCTTTCCAGGTTTCTTCCCCTTTCTTATACCCCAAAACGGGCCGGAGTTTCTTGACAATTGTCAAGGTGGTCCGGGGAAAACTGATGTAAAACTCAAACCAGAAGACGACTGCTTATTTTCCTTGATTCAGATCAAGTAAAGGGAGAATAGCACAGATAAAGGAATGATTATTAGGGGATGCAATGTGGTCAAATTTTCAAAATCCCCGTCATTATGCAGTTTCACTCGCCAAATTAAATTTTAATTTTTTTGAAATAAATTTGACTAAAATCAAGGAACAATTTTGCCCGCCATACTAGAATCCAGTTAAATAATTTTAAGAAATTCTGAAGAGTAAAAAACTATGGTCGTGGAGTAACAAAAACGTAAAAATTTTTTGCAACATGACAGCAGAGAGGAGGGGTTATGTTTACACACTGGGTCAATATTAAGAAAATCCTGAAAGGCGAGAAGGGCGTTATCGCTACTCTTGGTCTTTTTGGATTTTTTATTTTTATTGGCCTGATGCTCGCCGGCGGGTTCGCGACCTTCACCCAGTATTCCAATTCGATGGACTTTTGCATTTCATGCCATGAAATGGAAAGCACGGTTTACCAGGAATACAAGGAATCCCTTCATTTCAAAACCCGCGTCGGGGTCCGCCCAGGCTGCGCGGACTGCCATGTCCCCTATGAGGGCTGGGTCAAAATGGTCATCCACAAGGCCGGCGCGACCAAGGAACTTTTCTATCACATGACCGGCAAGATCGACACCCGAGAAAAGTTTGAGGCTCATCGCCTTGAGCTGGCGCAAAAAGTCTGGGACCGGATGAAGGCCAACGATTCCGCTGGCTGCCGGCGCTGTCACAAGGTTGAGGCCTGGGACTATGAACTGCAAAAACGCCGCTCGGTGGTCCAGCACCAGGAAATGGCTGAAACCGGGGAAACCTGCATCGACTGCCACAAGGGGGTCGCCCACAAAGCGATCCATGAACAATTAGAAGAAGAGGAGGAGTTCGAGGATTTCGAAGTCTTTGATGACTTTGAATAGGCTGGAAAGAAATTCCGCCCCTTAAGAAGAAAAGACATGAAAAGGATTTTGTTAAGAACCACAATCGTCGCTACCGCCTTTGTCGTCTTCGGCTTTTTCTCCATTCCGGGCACCGCTCAGGACATCAATTGGGACAGCGTTGAGGGCAAGGAAATTACCCTGCTTTATCCCGGCCAGGGGTCGTGGGAGTGGGCGTTGACCAAATCTACACATTCGGGCGCCACCAAGTTCCGCCAGGGCAAGACCTGCAGCGCATGTCATGAAGGTGAAGAGCAGGATATGGGCAACCTGATTGTCTCCGGCGAAAAGCTGGAACCCCAACCGATAGAGAGAAAACGCGGGTTCATCCCGGTCAATGTCAAAGTGGCCCACGACGGTGAAAATTTCTATATGCGGCTTGAGTGGATCGAACAGGGCATAAACGGTTTTCCGGCGATGGATCCCGATTATGAAATCAAGATCACGGTAATGTTCGATGACGGCACGGTCGCCGAGGCAAAGCGCGCTGGATGTTGGGGCACGTGCCACGATGACGCCACCGGCATGGCCTCAAGCTCAGGCAGTGAGCTTAAGAAGTACCTTTCAAAATCAAGAGTAAAAAACACCCGCACCGGCGGGGGAACCAATTATAAACCGGACGCTGAAATCGCTGCACTGGCAGCCAGCGGAACATTCCTTGAATACTGGCAGGCAAAATTAAATCATGACCAGGCTCCGGTTCCGGTTGACGGCCATATCCTGAAAAGCCGGGATGAAAATGCCGAAACCGCTATCAGCGTATCATCACAAGATATGCATGGCAAATGGGTGGTTGTTTTCAGCCGGCCGTTAAAAGTTCCAGGAGATTACAGAAAAGCGATTGTTCCAGGGAAAACATATTCCTTTGGTCTCGCCATACACGAAGCTTACGCCGCCAAGCGGTTTCACCATGTTTCGTTCGAACACACGTTTGTGCTTGACAAGGGTGAGGCCGAATTTGTGGCGCCTCGCCGCTAGGAATAAAGGGGCGAGTTTTTTTAGGAAGGGAGAAAACTTATGAAACGGAAAACACAGTTTGCATCTGCACTGGCTTTCCTGTTTGGGTTGTTACTGACCTTCACCTGGTCTGACGGGGCCCTGGCGGAAGAAGGCGACGG
>JADFFP010000030.1 GCA_022568115.1 Pseudomonadota bacterium
GGGGTGACAACCCCTGAGGCGGCAAAAAGCTGGAAGGGCCAGGAGGTCTTTATAAAAAAGGAACAGCTTAAAGCGCTGGCGCCGGGGGAATATTATCATGCCGATCTGGTGAATTTGAGCGTCGTCACCATGGCCGGCGGGAGAATCGGAAACATCACCGGAATTAATAATTTTGGCGCCGGGGATGTAATCGAAATAGAACTGGACAAGCCCCAAAAAGGGCTGGGAAAAACCCTGCTGGTGCCTTTCCGGGGTGAAGTGATAAAGGATATCGACCTGAACAAAGGGGTCCTGATCATCGACCCCGAAGGCTGGCTGGAGGTTTAAGGAAATCCATGACTTTCAAGGCGCAAATATTAACCCTGTTCCCGGAAATGTTTCCCGGCCCGCTTGGCGTGTCGCTGGCTGGCAAAGCGCTTGAGGAAGGCAAATGGTCGGTTGAGACCTTTAATATCCGCGATTATGCCGAAGACCGGCACCGCACCGTTGACGGGACGCCGGCCGGCGGCGGCCCGGGAATGATCTTGCGGGCCGATGTGCTGGGCAAAGCCATTGATGCCGCCAGGGCCGGGGTAAAGAAAGACCGGCCGCTTATATATCTCTCCCCGCGCGGCAAACTCTTCAACCAGGAAATGGCCGCCCGGTTCGCCCAGGGGGAAGGCATCACCCTGATCTGCGGGCGGTTTGAAGGGGTGGATGAGAGGGTCTTGACGGCCCGTGAGGTTGAAGAGGTCAGTATCGGTGATTATGTGCTCTCAAGCGGCGAACCCGCGGCCTTGGTGGTTCTGGACAGTATTATCAGGCTGCTTCCCGGCGTCATTGGCGATGAAGAATGTTTAAGGGAAGAAAGTTTTAGTTCTGGACTTTTGGAATATCCGCAGTATACACGTCCCCAAGTTTGGGAAGGTTTGGAAATCCCCAAAGTATTGACTTCAGGCCACCACGCAAAAATTAAGGCCTGGCAACTTGAAATGTCAGAAAATCTGACCAGGCAGCGGCGCCCCGATTTGTGGAAACGCTACGTTGCTGGAATGAACAATAAGAGAGTGAAGTCATGAATGCCATCGAAAAATTTGAAAAAGAGCAAATTGCCAAACTTCTTGAAGGCAAGGAAATTCCGAAATTTGCGCCGGGTGACAGCCTCCGGGTTGATGTAAAAATCAAGGAAGGCAGCCGCGAGCGCATTCAGGCCTTTGAAGGGGTTTGCATCGCCCGGGCCAACAAGGGGATCAATTCTTCATTTACGGTCAGAAAACTGTCCTACGGTGAGGGGGTTGAGCGTGTTTTCCCGCTTTACTCGCCAATCATCGACAAAATTACAGTCTTGCGCCGGGGCAAGGTTCGCCGCGCCAAGCTCTATTATTTGAGGGGCAGAACCGGCAAGGCCGCCAGAATCGCCGAAAAGCAGGAAGCCCGCCCGGTCAAGACCAGGCAAAAGGCCGCTCCGGCAAAGGAAACTGCTTCCAAGACTAAAGCTGAAAAGAAAACGCCCAGGAAAACGACCACCAAAAAAGAATAGGGTTCAGGCCCTAACATCCAGAAATTGCCAAAATCCTGTGTGACTGCTCTTTTCAGCCGCGCAGGATTTTTTTATAAGGGCGTTTAAGAGGTAAAAAGCAAATGGGATATAAAGTCGCCATTGTCGAGGCCACCGGAAACGTCGGGCGGGAAATCCTGAACATCCTGACCGAGCGCCGGTTCGCTGCCGACCAGGTTATCGCCCTGGCTTCGGATAAATCCGAGGGGGTTGAGGTGGATTTTGGTGACAAGGGCCCGCTCCAAGTCCAGAAGCTCAAAGGTTTTGATTTTACTGGCACCGACATTGCCTTTTTTGCCGCAGGATCCGAAATCTCGAAAAAATACGTGCCTCAAGCCGCCCAGGCCGGGGCGGTGGCGATTGACAATTCCTCGCTTTTCCGGATGGACAAGGACGTCCCCCTGGTGGTTCCCGAGGTCAACGGGGGGACCCTGAAGGATTATTCCAAAAAGAACATTATCGCCAACCCCAACTGTTCCACCGCGCAGTTGGCGGTGGCGCTGAAGCCCCTCCATGATGCCGCAGGCGTCAAAAGGGTGGTGGTGGCCACCTACCAGTCGGTCTCCGGCGTTGGCAAAGGGGCGATGGATGAACTGTTTCACCAAACCCGCTCAATCTTTGTCAGTGAGGTGACGGCGCCCAAGGTGTTCCCCAAACAGATCGCCTTTAACCTGATCCCGAAAATCGGTGATTTTGATAGGGATGGGAATTCCGCCGAGGAAAACAAAATGGCCCGGGAGATGGCCAAAATTCTTGACCCCAAAATCAAACTGACGGCCACTTGCGTCCGGGTTCCGGTGTTTATTGGCCACAGCGAGGCGGTTAACGTGGAATTTGAGAACCCATTGTCCGCAAACGACGCCAAAGAGATCCTGAAAAAATCTCCAGGGGTTATTGTCCGCGATATTGAGGACGCCGAAGATTTTATAACGCCGGTGGAGTGCGTGGGTGAATATGCCACTTTTATCAGCCGCGTGCGGCAAGACCCGACGGTAAAAAACGGGCTCAATTTCTGGGTGGTCAGCGATAACCTAAGAAAAGGCGCGGCGCTCAATGCCGTCCAGATCGCCGAACTTTTGATCAATACTTACCTTAAATAACCAGCTCCGGTTTTTGCCTTATCGCTCTTTGCTTGACTCATCGTGACCGTTAATGCTCAATTCCTGACGAGTTTTTATGCAAGCAAGTTTCATCGGACAGCAAGGAGATTATTATGAATAAAGTCAGCATCGGCGCGGTCGGCATTTTGTTGGGAGCGACGGCCTACTGGGTGATTGACAATTATGCCGCCCGGGACGCGGCCTTAGCACCGACCGCTGAAGAAGCAAAACAATTTATTGCTGAGACGGAAGCCACTTTTGAGGAAATTGGCCCCTTCGCCGGCCATGTTTACTGGATAAATTCCACTTTCATCACCTATGATTCAGATAAATTGGCGCAAAAAGTGAGTGAGGATTTTACCGCTCTCGGGGTCAAATTGGCCAAGGAAGCAAGCCGCTTTAATGATGTGGAGTTGGATTATGATACCCGGCGAAAGGTAGATTCCCTTAGAAGTGGCCTGACTATTCCGGCCCCCTCTGACCCGGAAAAAAATGCCGAATTGGCGGAAATTTCAACCGAGTTGGGATCAACTTACGGCAAAGGAAAATATTGCCGCAGTGAACAAGACTGCCTGTCGGATGTGGACATTATTCAAATTATGGCAACCTCGCATGATGAACAAGAACTTTTGGATGTCTGGCAGGGCTGGCGCACTGTCTCGCCGCCGCTGAAAGAGGGTTATGCGCGGATGGTCGAGATTGCCAATGAAGGCTCGCAGGAGCTGGGTTTTGCCGATACCGGCGCCCTATGGCGCGGAGGGTATGATATGCCTGCGGATGAATTTACCGCCGAGGCCGACCGCCTCTGGAGTCAGGTTCAACCGATTTATGAATCGCTCCATTGTTATGTCCGCGACCGGCTGGTTGATCAATATGGGGATGCCGCCGTGACCGGCAGCGGTATGATCCCGGCGCATTTACTTGGCAATATCTGGGCCCAGCAATGGGGCAATGTCTTCCCGCTGGTGGCTGAAGGTGGTGCTGATCCCGGTTATGACCTGACCCAGCTTCTGGTCGATGCCGGCTATGATGAGATACAGATGGTCAAGACTGGTGAGGCGTTCTTTACCTCGCTCGGTTTTGAGCCAATGCCGGCAACCTTCTGGGAGCGTTCGCTGTTCACCAAGCCTTTGGATCATGATGTAGTTTGCCACGCCAGCGCCTGGGATATTGATGATGACGACTTCCGCATCAAGATGTGCATCGACATCACCGGGGAAGATTTTAATACAATCCATCATGAACTTGGCCATAATTTCTATCAGCGGGCGTATAAGATTCACGGCCCGATTTACCAGGGCGGCGCCAATGACGGTTTTCACGAGGCGATTGGTGATTTTATCGCCCTTTCGATTACCCCCAACTATCTGGTGCAGTTGGGGTTGCTGGATGAAGAGCCGGATGCTGCCGCGGACATTGGCCTGCTTCTGTCCCAGGCTCTGGACAAGATTGCCTTCCTGCCCTTCAGCCTGGTGGTTGACCAGTGGCGCTGGAAAGTGTTCAGCGGTGAAATTTCGCCGGAAAACTACAATGCCGGATGGTGGGCGCTGCGCGAACAGTACCAGGGCATAACCCCGCCGGTGGAACGCACCGAAGCCGATTTCGACCCCGGCGCCAAATTCCACATTCCCAACAACGTCCCCTATATGCGCTACTTCTTGGCTCATATCCTGCAGTTCCAGTTCCACAAAGCGGCGTGCGACATGGCTGGCTGGCAAGGGCCGGTACACCGCTGTACGATTTACGGCAACAAGGAAGTGGGTGACCGTCTGAACACGATGCTGGAAATGGGGTCGAGCAAGCCTTGGCCGGATGCGCTGGAAGCTTTTACCGGCACCAGGGAAATGGATGGCTCGGCGATTCTCGCCTACTTCGCACCCCTGAAAGATTGGCTGGATGAGAAAAACGCCGGCAAACAGTGCGGCTGGGATGCCGGATAAGTCTTTCCTAATTTAGTGTTTCTCTTTTAAGATACCCCTGCGCAAATAAACGCGCGGGGGTTCTTTTTGAAAGGAAATGTAATGGGCCAAATCACTCATCCCTTAAGAAGCGTGCTTTATGTTCCGGGTGAAAATACCCGGGCGCTGAAAAAAGTGCGCACCCTGGAGGCGGATGCCCTGATCCTGGATTTGGAAGACGGTGTTGCCCCGGCCAAAAAAAAGGAGGCCAGGGAAAACCTTAAGAGCTTTTTAAAATCCACACCACCGGACAAGTATATCACTGTCCGCGTCAATGGATTGAGCACACAGTGGGTCAGGGATGATCTGAGGGCTTTTCGGGATGAAAAAATTGATGCCATGGTATTCCCGAAAATCGAGGGCCCTGAAGATGCAATGGCCGCGGAAGGTTTGATTGAAGCGGCGGGCTTTTCTCCCAAAACCAGGCTTTGGTTTATGATCGAGACCCCGCTTGGGGTTCTCAATATTGCTCAAATCACACACCATGCCACCCGGCTGGAATGCCTGGTGATGGGAACAAATGATTTGGTCAAAGACCTGCAGGCCCGCCATACGCCCACCAGAGAGCCGATTTTATTCAGCCTTTCGCTGTGTCTGTTAGCGGCCCGGGCGGCCGGCCTTTCGGTAATTGACGGGGTCCATATCGACATCAAAGACCGCCAGGGGTTTATGGCCGCTTGCCGCCAGGGAGCGGAGATGGGTTTTGATGGCAAAACGGTTATTCACCCAAGCCAGATCGAAGGGGCAAATGACGCCTTTTCGCCTTCGGAGGATGAACTCGAAGAAGCCCGGAAAATAGTCTCAGGCTTTGAGGAGGCACAGCGCCAGGGTAAGGGCGTGACCCTGGTCGACGGAAAACTGGTCGAGGCGCTTCATGTCGAGAACGCCCAGCGCCGGTTGGCCCTGGCTGAAAAAATCAAACGATAAAGATCAGGAGCCTCCGCCGATGTAACGGGCAAGGAATTTTTCAGCTTCTTTAAGAATTACCGCGCGGCCGACACCCTCTAAAGCGCTGTGCCCACCTTCTTTGATTTCAAAATACCGAACCGATTTTCCCGCTTTTTTCATTTTTTTAACGAAAGAAGTGGATTGCTTATAATCAACGGTTGGATCATCACGATTGGCAATTACCAGGACCGGCATTCTTATTTTATCTATATTGTGGATCGCGGAATTTTGCTTTAAAATTTCCTTATCCTCTCCTATATGGCGTTTCCAATATGAAGCAGCCCCTATAAAATTACTATCCTGATAAAGAATTGCCGGCAGATCAGAAACCCCGTTTACACTGATAGAGCATTGGTAAAGGTCAGGAGTATTAAAGGCCGCTGTCAGGGCGACATATCCTCCATAACTCCATCCCATGATACACATCCGACTAGGATCGGCAATTCCCTGTTCAATCATCCAAAGGGCGCCATCGGTCACATCATCCTGCATCTTGAGCCCCCATTGTTTGCGCCCGGCGTCCGCAAAGTCTTTACTATAACCGCCGGACCCCCGAAAATTTGGCTGGAAAACAGCATAACCCCGGCTGGCGAAAAATTGGGGCAAGAAGTCATACCCCCAATAATCCCTCACCTCAGGGCCGCCGTGGGGTAAAACTACTGTTGGCAGATTTTTACCATCAGACCCCAATGGAATGGTCAGATACCCTGGAATGATCAGACCGTCTCTGGCTTCATAGCTGATTTCCTGCATGGGAGACATTAACCGGGGGTCCAGGCCTTCGTAAGCGCCTTCCATAAAGGCAAGGTTCTTTGTCGAATAATTAAAAAGATAGTAAGCCCCCGGTTCAATATCGCTGGTGGCATGAATAACAAAAAGGTTTTTTGCCTGATCATAGGAATTAATAGTGATTTCCGAGCCGGGCAGGGCTTTGTTCATCATGCGATGGATTTTCGCAAAGAACGGGTCAAAATAATGAATTTTCGATCCCCCCTCATCAATATAGGTTATCCCGATGGGTTGGTCAGTGAACTGATCCTCAATGAGACTGCCGACATTGTAATTTTCCACTTCAAAAATGGTTTCAACAGGCTCCCAATTAACCATGTCAAATTTGTACAAGACTTTATAGCCACTGTCATTTTCATCAATGGTATAGGCAAACCGGGGGTCTTCAAAAAAGGCTCGAACCGAGAACCCGGAAGAAGGATGTTGTTCGTGTTTGTCAAAAGCCCCGGTTTCCGGGTTTGAATAATACATGACAACCACTTCCCCATCCGCGCTTTGGTTTTTTCTTTCCATACCCCTTCCAAAACGGATGGCGTTTTGCTGGTCTGTCATCCACCTTTGAACCGGCCCGTAAAAGTCCATTTCCAGTGTGTAGTTTCCGGTTTTTACATTTACTTTCCTGACCTCGAGAGCGGCATCGGTGCCATCTTCGTCAATCATTAACAGGATGTGGTCCGGGTCTTCATACATCCAGTCAAGAATTAAGGAATAATTGGCCATGTAAGTTCTTTTTTGATTCCGGGTGCCTTTAACTCTTGCCGGTTTGGCTATGTCCTTGGGCTTTCCGCCATTAATATTATAGGAAATTGTTCGATTGACTGTAATTTTACCAAAGGCTGAATGAGCCTCCTTTTCCCCGCTCATATTAATAAGTATGATCTCATTATTTGCCCAGTTTGCCCAACTAATGGAAAAATCTTTATAGGGTGGGATAGCCATAAGCGGCTTGCCGCCCATTGGTGTGATAATCACATACCGGGTTCCGTCAATAAAAGAGACAATCAAAAAATGTTCGCCATCCGGTGAAAGCCGGACATTGGAATTTTTTGGCAACGCGGCAAACCATTCCGCCGGAATTTCACTTGGCGTGGTTTGCGCAAAAGCGCCTTGTGTAATCAGAAAAAATATAAAAACAACGGCGGCTACGATTTTCCGCATGATGTTCCTCCCGAAAGTTCGCACTCAAGTTCCCCGCGCGCATCTTATGAAAATATAGCCAATAAATCAAAGACAAAACGAAACCCCCGATTGCGAGGAATTTTCGGTCTGTCCAGGGTGATATTGGCCTTGCTCTTGGAAGCCCCAGGGTCTAAGAGTTTTTGTAACATTATAACTCTTTCACGAGGGGTCTATGCCAAACAAAAAAAGGCCGCTTTCCCCGCACCTGCAGGTGTACCGCCTGGGATTCCAAATGGTGCTTTCGGGTCTTCACCGCATCGCCGGGATGGCGCTTGGCCTGGGAACCCTGATTATGGTGTGGTGGGCCATGGCCCTGGCCAGCGGGGCCGAGGCGTATGCGGTCTTTGAAGGGGTTATGGTCCATCCGCTGGGCCGGCTGGTCTTGTTCGGGTTCACCTTTGCGCTGATTTATCACGGCCTGAACGGCCTCCGCCACCTGGCCTGGGATGCTGGCCGGGGGTATGAAAAAAAGACGGTAAAGACCTCCGGGCTGGTAGTGGTCGCACTGACGGTGTTTTTGACGGTGGCGGTCTGGGTATTTGCCTACATGCAGGCCGGAAAGATTTAAGGGTAGGGCAGTGAGGACACCGCTTGGCATCGTAAAAGGCTTGGGGTCGGCAAAGGAAGGAACCCACCATTGGTGGGTGCAAAGGGCCACCTCGGCAGCCCTGTTCCCGCTGACGGTCTGGTTCATAACCTCAATCGCCACCCTGGTTGGTTCTGATTACGGGGCAATCGTCACCTGGGTCAAAAACCCGCTGACAATGGTGCTTCTGGTGCTGTTTGTAGGCTTTGTTTTCTATCATTTGCGGATCGGGGTGCAGGTCATCCTGGATGATTACGCCAACTCAAGAAAGGCCAAGCTGGCGGGGCTGTTTCTCAATGACGCCTTTTGCCTGATCTTTGGCCTTTTGACGATTTTTTCCATTTTAAGAATTTTCCTTGGAAACTAGAATTATGAGCGAAGCCTATCCCCTAGAAGACCACACCTACGATGTTGTTGTCATAGGCGCCGGCGGGGCCGGGCTGCGCACCGCCATGGGAGCTTCCGAAGCGGGCCTGAGAACCGCTTGCATCACCAAGGTGTTCCCGACCAGATCCCATACCGTTGCGGCTCAGGGGGGGATCGCCGCCAGCCTTGGCAACCTGGGCGAGGACAAGTGGCAATGGCATATGTACGATACCGTCAAGGGGGCTGACTGGCTGGGCGATCAGGACGCCATTGAATACATGGTGCGCGAGGCGCCGAAAGCGGTTTACGAGCTGGAACACTTTGGGGTTCCCTTTTCCCGGACCGGGGACGGCAAGATATACCAGCGCGCCTTCGGCGGCATGACCACTGAATTTGGCAAGGGACCGGCGGCGCTTAGAACCTGCGCCGCGGCCGACCGCACCGGCCATGCCATGCTGCACGCGCTGTACCAGCAGTCGCTGAAATACGACACTGATTTTTATATCGAATTTTTCGCCATCGACCTGATTATGGAAAACGGCAAGTGCCGCGGAGTGGTGGCTCTTTGCCTGGATGACGGCAGCCTCCACCGGTTTTCCGCCAAAGCCGTGGTTCTGGCGACCGGCGGCTATGGCCGGGCCTATTTTTCCTGCACCTCGGCCCACACCTGTACCGGCGACGGCGGCGGCATGGTGCTTCGCGCCGGGCTGTCCCTGCAGGATATGGAATTTGTCCAGTTCCACCCGACCGGGATTTACGGCGCTGGTATGCTGATCACCGAAGGAGCGCGCGGCGAGGGCGGCTATCTGGTCAATTCCGAAGGTGAGCGCTTTATGGAACGCTATGCCCCGCACGCCAAGGACCTGGCCAGCCGCGATGTGGTCTCACGTTCGATGGCGATGGAAATTCGTGAAGGCCGCGGCGTCGGTCCGGAAAAAGACCACATTTATCTTCATCTTGATCACCTGGACCCGGCGATACTGGCGGAACGGCTTCCCGGCATTTCTGAATCAGCCAGAATATTCGGCGGGGTCGATGTCACCAAGGAACCGATCCCGGTGATCCCGACCTGCCATTACAACATGGGTGGTATCCCGACCAATTA
>JADFFP010000031.1 GCA_022568115.1 Pseudomonadota bacterium
GTGGCGGGGGAAGCTTCTGGGAAACCGGATTATGGCCTACCGGGTGCTGGAGGGCAGCGTCCGGGAGCGGGCCTCAATAACCCCCGATTTGCTGATCCAGGGCCGCGGCAAAGACCGGCTGCAAGCTTTGGCTGAAGGCTACCGGGTGAATGAGATCATAGTCATTGGCGCGCGGTTTTTCAGGAATACCGCGGGCGAGGTGGACAAACTTGAGCTGGCAATCCATCACCCCTTGAGCGGCGCCCCGGTTGAGGCTTTCGATATCTATCCAACTTATCTTGAGCCCGCGGAGGCGCTGCTGGAGCGGGGCATCGGGCAATTTTTGATGCGCCGGGACCAAGCCTGGAAAAACCAGTCGATGACGCAATTCGGCAGCGCGCTAGAACTGGCCCTGATCGTTCCGGTCGCTGGCGAGGGGGGCTGGGCCGAGACCCTGCAAAAACTGTCCGATACCCCGGTGGTTCAGGAAGTCAGAATTATCCGCATGGCGATGCCGGAAAGTTACCTGGTGATCCGGTTTGCCGGGACCACCGGCCAGCTGGCTCTTGCGCTGGCCCAAAAAGGGCTTATCCTGATGGGAAGCGAGCGCGGCTGGGTGCTCATCAGCAATGAGGACCGCGACAACATGATCGCCGGGAGGGGGAACTAGACCATGAAAAAAGGTTTGTATATCTGGGCCGGGGTGATTGCCCTGCTGTTGTTTGTTTATGCCACCAAAGCGATTTTGCTGCCGTTTCTGGTGGGGCTGGCGGTGGCCTATCTGCTGGACCCGGTCACCGACAAGTTTGAGTTGATAAAACTGCCCTGGGGCAAAAACCAACACCTGCCCCGCTGGATCGCCACGGTGATGGCGCTGGTGTTATTCTTTTTTGGGGCGGGGGGAATACTGGCGGCCATTTTTCCATTGGTCAAAACTCAGGTTTTCTCATTTATCCAAAATCTTCCCGACTATATCGCCGCCGCCCGCCCGGTGCTGGAAGATATGTTCAGCCAGGTAACCAGAGCGTTGAATATCGATTCCGGGATCACCGGCGAAAGCTTCCTGGAAAGCGCCGCCCGGACCGCACTGGCTAAGGTTGGAACCATCCTGGCCGGGTTCTGGTCCGGCGGCATGGCGCTGTTTAATTTTTTGGCGCTTTTGCTGATCACTCCGGTGACCGCCTTTTTCCTGCTCAGAGACTGGGATATGTTGATGGCGAAGGTGGTTGCCTTGCTGCCCAGGGACAAAGCCCCGGTGATCAAGAAGATCGGCAGGGATATCGATACCGCGCTCGGCGGATTTGTCCGTGGCCAGACCCTGTCGGCGCTGGTGATGGCGGTTTTATATGGCTTGGGCTGGTCGTTGGTCGGTTTGGAGTTCGCGCTGGTTCTCGGCCTGATTGGCGGGCTGATGGCCTACATTCCGTTCGTCGGAGCCTTGTTTACCTTCCTGCTGGCAATGTTGATCGGTCTTGGCCAGTTTGGCCTTGATGTTATCCCGCTGCTGAAAATTGCCGCGGTTTACGGCGTTGTCCAGGGGATTGAGGCGGCGGTGCTGACCCCGCGCCTGATCGGATCGCACGTGCGTTTGCATCCGGTCTGGGTGCTGTTCGCGATCTTTGCCGGGGGTGAACTGATGGGTTTTGTGGGCGTTCTGATCGCCATTCCGGCGGCTGCGGTGGCCGGCGTGCTGACCCGTCATTCGGTTGAGCGCTATCTTGCCAGCCCCCTGCACGAGGGAACGAATAAGAAGAAAAAGGCCGGTTAAGCGGACCAGAGGAATGGAATCCAATCAATACATCCTAGATTTCCCGGTCCTGCAGTCCCACTCGATGGAAGACTTTGTGATCGGCGGCTGCAACCGTGAAGCCGCGGATTATATCCAGGCTTGGCCCGATTGGCCTTCACACGCGCTGCTGCTGGCGGGGCCTGGCGCCAGCGGCAAAACCCACCTGGCCAATGTCTGGCAGAGCAGGGCGGGGGCGGTCCAGATTGAAGCCGGGGAGCTGACCAGGGAAATGGTTCCGCAGCTTGGCCGGGCGGTAATTGTTGAAAATGCCGAACGGACCAGCGATTGGCAAGCGCTGCTGCACCTCTATAACTGGGTCGGGGCGAACCAGGGCTACCTGCTGATGACAGCAGCGGAAAACCCGGCCAATTGGGATCTGCCGTTGAAGGATTTGGCCTCGCGCCTGAAAAGCACGCCCTCGGTGCGCCTCACCGATCCGGACCAGGATATCCTGGGCGCGGCGATGATGAAACAGTTTTCCGACCGCCAGATCATGGTCGATGAGGCGGTCGTTTCGTTCCTGCTGAAAAGGATGGAGCGTTCCTTCCGGAGCGTTCAGGTGATCGTTTCCCGGATTGACCGCATGGCGCTGGAGAAAAAAACCAGGATCACCATTCCGCTGGCCAAAAAGGTTATAGAGCAGCTATGAAACAAACCTGGAAAACCGCCCGCCCGAAAAAAAAATATATCAACCGGGAACTATCGTGGTTGCGCTTTAACATGCGGGTGCTGGAGGAAGCCGGAAACCCCGGCCACCCACTTCTGGACCGGGTTAATTTCCTGTCGATTTCCGGCTCCAACCTGGATGAATTTTATATGGTGCGGGTGGCCGGACTCAAGGGCCAGGTAGCCTCGGGCCTGAATGTCGTCAGCAACGACGGCCTGACGCCGGCCCAGCAGCTTTCGAAAATCAACGCGCTGGCGGACAAGCTGATGGCCGGCCAGCAAGCGTGCTGGAGGAGGTTGCTGAAAGAAATGAAAAAAGAAGGCCTCCGGGTGCTGGAGCCAGGGCAGGTAACGCTTAAGGAAAAGGACTGGCTGGAAAATTTCTTTCTGGAGGAAATTTTCCCGGTCCTGACCCCGCTGGCGGTGGATCCGGCCCATCCGTTCCCGTTTATTCCCAATCTTGGGTTTTGCCTGATCCTGAGCCTGAAACCCAAGCGGGCGAAGGCAGCCATGGCGGTGCTGCTGCCGATCCCTCACCAGGTGCAGCGGTTTATCCGGCTGCCGGGAAAGAAAATCCGCTTTATCAGCCTTGAGAACCTGATCCATTTGTTTCTGGACCGGCTGTTTCCCGCCTACCGGTTTACCGGCCATGGGGTGTTCCGGGTTATCCGCGACAGTGATCTGGAAATCGAGGAAGAGGCGCAAGACCTGGTCCGGGTATTTGAAAGCGCCCTGAAACGGCGCCGCCGGGGCAACGTCATCCGCCTCAAGCTGAATGCCGGCATGCCGGAAGACCTGAAGCGGATGGTGATCAAGGAGTTTGACGTCGATCTTGAGGCCGTGGTCGAGGTGGACGGCATCCTGGGCATCAATGACGTTAGCCAGCTGATCGTCAGCGACCGCCCGGATTTGTTGTACAAGCCCTATACCCCGCGCTATCCGGAACGCATCAAGGAGTTTGGCGGCGATATCTTTGCCGCCATCCGGGCCAAGGATTTTATTGTTCACCATCCTTATGAAAGTTTTGATGTCGTCCACAAGTTTTTGAGCCAGGCCGCCGCCGACCCGGATGTGGTGGCGATCAAGCAGACGCTCTACCGCGCCGGGTCGCAATCAGCGGTCATCCGGGCTTTGATCGAGGCCGCCGAAGCAGGCAAATCCGTCACCGCCCAGGTCGAGCTGAGAGCCCGCTTCGAGGAAGAACAGAACATCAAATGGGCCCGTGACCTGGAGCGGGCAGGGGTCCAGGTGGTGTACGGCTTTATGGACCTGAAAACCCACGCCAAGGTTTCCATGATCATTCGCCGGGAAAAAGATAAACTGGTTTCTTACGTTCATTTCGGCACCGGCAATTATCACCCGGTTAAAGCCAGAATTTATACCGATTTTTCCTTTTTCACCGATGACCCGGCGCTGACCCGCGATGCTGCCCATGTGTTCAATTATCTCACCGGTTACGTCACCCCTGAAAAATTTGAAAAAATATCGATGTCACCACACGGCATTGAAGCCCGCCTGACGGAACTGATTGATAACGAAATAGAAAATGTGAAAAACGGCAAGCCGGGCGCGGTCTGGGCGAAAATGAATTCTCTGGCGGACCGCAAAATCATAGACAAGATGTATCAGGCGTCGTGCGCCGGGGTTCAGATCGACCTGATAGTGCGCGGCATTTGCTGTCTCAGGCCGGGCATTCCGGGGATGTCGGAAAATATCCGGGTCAAGAGTATCGTCGGCAGGTTTCTCGAACATGCCCGGGTATTCTGTTTTGGCAACGGCAGCAACCTGCCCAACAAGAAGGCTCTGGTTTTTATCAGTTCAGCCGACTGGATGGCGCGTAATTTCAGGCACCGGGTGGAGGTCATGGTGCCGATTGAAAACCCGACCGTCCACGAACAGGTGGTCGGCCAGGTGATGGCGGCCAACCTGAACGACAACCTGCAAAGCTGGCTATTGCAGGGGGATGAAAGCTACCGCCGCATCCAGGTCGAGGGAGAGGCGTTTTCCGCCCATCAGTATTTCATGACCAACCCGTCGCTTTCCGGGCGCGGCGCGGCGCTCAAGAAAAAAGCTCCGGCGCGGGCCCTCTACAAGGCTCCGGCCGCAAAAAAGGATTAATGGATTTATGGCGCGCCCGCCCAAACAAAGACTGATTGCGGTTATTGATGTTGGCTCGAACTCGGTCCGCCTGGTGGTTTACCGGGGGTTGAAGCGAAGCCCGGACATTATTTTCAACGAGCGGGTGCTGTGCGGCCTGGCGCGCGGCGTCACCGCCACCGGCGGCATGGATGAACAGGCGATGGAGATGGCGCTGGCGGCGCTCGGAAGGTTCGCCCACCTGTGTGATGATATGAATGTCGACCAGATCGCGGCGGTGGCGACCGCCGCGGTGCGCGATTCTGAAAACGGTCCGGCGTTTGTTGAGCGGATTGAAAAGGCCTGCGGTTTCAAGGTTCGGGTTCTGTCCGGCGCAACAGAGGCCGGGCTTTCGGCCTACGGGGTTCTTTCCGGCTTTCCCGGCGCCCGGGGGGTGGTCGCCGACCTGGGCGGCGGCAGCCTGGAATTGGCGGCGATTGAGGACGGCAAAATTGTTGAGAAAACATCGCTCCCAATCGGACCCTTGCGGCTTTTGGCGGGACTGGAAAAATATACCAGCCACCATGCGGCGGAGGTGGCGGAGGCGCTCAGGACAGTGGCCTGGCTGCCCCAATGCCAGGGCCAGCCCCTTTACATGGTGGGTGGGGCCTGGCGGGTGATTGCCCATATCCACATTATCCAGACCGGCTGGCCCTTGCATTTGCTCCATGGCTACCGGCTGGCGGGCCGGGAGGCCAAAACTTTCAGCGATGTTCTCTCAAGGCAAAGCGCCGCCAGCCTCAAAGAAATCCCGGAGGTAGCGGCGCGCCGGGCAATCATTCTGCCGCTCTCCGCCCGGATATTAAGTGAGATATTGGGTATTGTCGAGCCGGGCTTTGTTTACACCTCGGCCTATGGTCTGCGCGAGGGGATTTTGTACAAATTGCTGTCGCACCAGGTGCGGAAAGAGGACCCGTTAATCGCCCACGTCAAGGAATTTGGCGCCCGTTCGGCCAGGTTTACCAGCCACGGCGAGCTACTGTCATCCTGGATCAACCCGATTTTCCCCGATCAGGATGAAAGTGACAAAAGACTGCGCGAGGCGGCCTGCCACATCAGTGATATCAGCTGGAAATCCCATCCCGACTTCAAAGGGGATCTGGCCTTCACCAGGGCCTTGGTGGCGCGTTTTGTCGGGGTCAGCCATGCCGAAAGGGTGCAAATCGCCCTGGCGCTGTTCATCGCTTACGGCGGCAAGAAAAAGGCCAAGACGGTCAAAAAGATCTGCAAAATCTGTTCTCCGGGGGAAATTGACAAAGCGGCCGCGGACGGCCTTGCGATCCGGCTTGGCTTGCGGCTGACCGGGGGCACCGGCCAGCCCTTGAAAAAAACCTCCCTGACATTGAAGCGCGGCAAGCTGATCCTGACCATCCCGGAGGCTGATCAGGACCTGGCCGGGGTCATCGTCCTGGCCAGATTGGAAGCTCTGGCCGCTCATTTGGGGCTGAAAGGGGAGATAAAAATCAGCCGTTGATTAGAGCCCGGTTATTTTCCGGCTTTGGAAATTGTAATCCCTCGCGGGCTGACCGACAGGGCGATCCTGCCCTTGACCAGGTCTTCCGCGTATTTGCCGAACAGCTCGTGGCGCCAGCCTCTGGTAAAGGCAGGCGGCTTGTTATTGCCCCTGGCAAAGTCCTCAAGATCAGCGACGGTAGCCACCAGCTTCGGGGCGACCCCGGCGTCCGAACACTGGTGTTTCAGCAGCACCTTCAACAGCTCGATCGACCCTTCGGGGATTTTAGAATGATTCCGGAGGGCGCTCTTTTTTGGCAATTTTGAGTCCGGCAGATCATCGGCCATCTTGATCGCCGCCAGGATCGCCGGGCCAAGTTTGCTGCCGCGAAGATGCCGGTAATGGGACAGGGCGTTGTCCAGTTCCTTTTGATTTTTGGGAGCATGGGCGGCCAGCTGCAGCAGGGTTTTCTCATCATAGATGCGGTTGCGCGGCACGTCTTTGGTCTGCGCCTCAACTTCGCGCAATGCCGCCAGCGCCTGGACCCGGGCCAGGAACCGCCGGTTACTGCTCCTGACCTTGATCCGCTTCCAGGCGTTCTCGGGCAGGCATTGATAGGTCTCCGGGCTGGTCAGCACCTTCATTTCCTCCTCCAGCCAGCCGGAGCGGTTGTTTCGCTCAAGCTGGCCGCTCAGGCGTTGGTAAATTTTCCTTAAGTAAGTGACATCACCGATTGCATATTCCAGCTGGTGTTTGTTCAAGGGGCGTTTCGACCAGTCGGTAAAGCGCTGGCTTTTATCAAGGTTGTGGCCGGTGATCCCCTTGACCAGGGTCTCGTAGCCCGCCGATTCACCGTATCCGCACACCATCGCGGCGATCTGGGTGTCAAATATGGGGGCCGGGATAACCCCATCCATCTGGAAAAAAATTTCCACATCCTGACGTCCGGCGTGAAACACCTTGAGCACCTTTTGATTTTTCAAAATCGCCATGAAGGGTTTGAAATCGAGGTCCCTGGCCAGAACGTCGATCGCCACCGCCTCATTCGATGAGCCAACCTGGACCAGGCACAGCTGGGAATAAAAAGTCCTGGTGCGGACAAATTCGGTGTCAACGGTAATAAAGGGTTCCTTGTTCCAGCGCTCACAGAGGCTTCTCAGGTCTTTGGTGGATGTAATCAGGGTCATAAAATATTGGCACTTCAAAAGTTCCCTTTCCGCATAGCGCAAAATGCCTATGATAGGCAATGGCGGTCTTGACAATCGGGTCAAACCATGCGCTTTTCCGCTGATAATTTTTTAAATCCGGAGTGTCGAATGCACATCTACCGTACTCATAATTGCGGCGAATTGAGGAAAAAGGATATCGGCAAAAAAGCCCGCCTGTCGGGCTGGGTCCACCGCAAGCGCGACCACGGCAATTTGCTGTTTGTCGACTTGCGCGACCATTTCGGCCTTACCCAGTGCGTGGTCGATGTTGACAGCCCGGTTTTCAAGGCGGTCGAGGCGGTGCGCCCGGAAAGCGTGATTACCGTGACCGGCGAGATTGTTCCGCGCACCGAGGACACCATCAACAAAGACCTGCCGACCGGTGAGGTCGAGCTGGCGATCGCTGAATTTACCGTCCAGGGCCCGGCCAGTGATCTGCCGATGCCGGTGTTTGGCGAGGCCGATTACCCGGAAGATATCCGCCTGAAGTACCGGTTTCTCGATCTCCGGCGCGAGAAAATGCACAAAAATATCGTGCTTCGCTCGAACATTATTACCTCGATCCGGAAACGCATGATCGGCCAGGGGTTCATGGAGTTCCAGACCCCGATTCTGACCGCTTCCAGCCCCGAAGGCGCGCGTGACTTTCTGGTGCCGAGCCGTCTCCATCCGGGAAAATTTTATGCGCTTCCCCAGGCCCCGCAGCAATTCAAGCAGCTGGTGATGATCTCCGGCTTCGACAAGTATTTCCAGATCGCGCCGTGTTTCCGCGATGAGGATGCCAGGGCCGACCGCTCGCCGGGTGAGTTTTACCAGCTTGATATTGAAATGAGCTTTGTCACCCAGGAAGACGTCTTTGGCGCGCTGGAGCCGGTTCTTTCCGGGGTGTTTGAGGAGTTTTCCGACTTTGAGGTTTCCCAGCCGCCGTTCCCGCGCATCCCCTATCAGGAAGCGCTGCTGAAATACGGCAGCGACAAACCTGATCTTCGAAATCCCATTGAAATTCAAGATGTTACAGAAGTTTTTAAAGGCGGCGGTTTCGGCCTGTTCGCTTCATTAATCGAAAAGGGCTCGGTGGTGCGCGCTATTCCGGCCCCCGGGGCCGGGGCCAAAGCCAGATCGTTCTTCGATAAAATGAATAACTGGGCCAGAGCCGAGGGCTACGCCGGGCTCGGTTACATCAATATCAAGGAGGGCGCGCCGGGCGGCCCGATCGCCAAAAACCTTGAGGCTGGGCGCTACCAAAAACTGAAAAAACAGTTGGCCCTCAGCGACAATGACGGGGTCTTTTTCGCCGCCGGCAAGGACAAGGATGCCGCCGAACTAGCGGGCCGCGCCCGCGCCCGGGTTGGTGTTGAACTTGATCTGATAAAAAAGGATGAGTTCCATTTTTGCTGGATTGTCGATTACCCGATGTATGAATACGATGACACCGAAGACAGAATTGACTTCTCGCACAATCCCTTCTCGATGCCGCAAGGGGGCCTGGAAGCACTTGAGAACCAGGACCCGCTCGAAATCCTGGCGTGGCAGTATGACATTGTCTGCAACGGGGTCGAGCTTTCCTCGGGCGCGATCCGCAACCACCGCCCCGAGATTATGAAAAAAGCCTTCGCCATCGCCGGCTACGATGAAGCTTCGCTGGAGAAGGAATTTCCCGGCATGCTCCATGCACTCAGCCTCGGCGCGCCGCCCCATGGCGGCTCGGCGCCAGGGATCGACCGGATTGTCATGCTGCTGGCGGGCGAGCCCAATATCCGCGAGGTGATCCTGTTCCCGATGAACCAGAAGGCCGAGGACCTGATGATGAACGCCCCCTCCGAGCCGGCCCTGAAACACCTGCGCGAACTTCACATCCGGGTGGTCAAACCGGAACCGGATAAGGAGTAAATTGTTTGCCTAACCTCTTTGTCATACCGGCGTAGGCCGGTATCTGGCATAACCACCAACACATATTGTCATACCGGCGTAGGCCGGTATCCGGCATAACCACCAACACATATTGTCATACCGGCGTAGGCCGGTATCCGGCAAATGTTTGTGCAATTCTCCGGCCTTGAAAAAAAACAAAAGACCGGATGCCCGAATCTCGCCTGGGCGAAGCCCCGCTTCGGCGTCGCCTGGAAAGCGGGGGTGACAAGGTAATTAAGTCATCACCCTCACCCTATCCCTCTCCCATCAAGGGAGAGGGGACTGTAGTGGGTGCTTCTTAGACTCCCTCTCCCCCCGTGGGAGAGGGTTGGAATGAGGGGGTGGTAAACAGACAAATTAACCCCCAAAATAAATGAAAAAATGCTAAGGTCGCCAT
>JADFFP010000275.1 GCA_022568115.1 Pseudomonadota bacterium
CTCCCCACTCGAAATTCCTGAGGTTCACCACCGTCGCGGTGATGTTTCGCCCCAGCACGTTTACGGTTATTGTATCACCAACACTTAAACCCAAACCACCCGCTTCCTCGGCGGCAAAAGAGACCAGGGGCGGGCCTTGATAATTCGCCGGCCACCATTCTCCCGCCGCCAGGGTATTGGTTTCGGGAAGGTCCTCAGAATAGGTCAGGACCCGGTCGCCGTTCAGCACCCAGGCGGCCTCGGGGTGCGGGGTTACCTCATTTGCAGGAATTCCATTTAGCGACACGATCCTGCCGCGCAGCGAGGGAACCGTCCTGAGGTCGGAAACCCCTTTTAGATTTTCGGCCGTTCTGCGGAATTCCTCCACCTGGTCCTTTTGAATATCAATCATGAAAAAGGCCGGGGCCTGGTCGGGAATCTGCTCGTTCAGGCGCGAGGAAAAATTCTCATCAATCAGAATAACCATGGTAAACAGGGTCAACCCCAACCCTAGGGACATGACCACGGCGCCGGTCGCCGCTCCCGGCCGGTGCAGGTTTGAGATTGCCAGCCTTAACGCCGGCTGTTTTGGCCTGGGCAGGAAAGTGGCCAGCTTTGCAACCCCTTTTCCGGCAAACCGGAGCATAAAAATTATTACTGCAACTCCCAAAACAAACCCCGCCGCCAGACCCATGTAGGGCGAAAGCAGGATAGCCATCGCCATAACAAGCCCCATCAGAGCGATCACATAAAGCCGGTAGCGCAGATCCGGCACGATCTTTTCCGTGCTCACCAGATCACGCAATAACCTGACCGGCGGGACCTTTTTGGCAATCGCCAGCGGCCACAAGGAAAAAATCAGTGAAATACAAACGCCGTAAAAGGCCGCAATCACCAGTGCAAAACCAGATACCGTAAAAGCGACTTCTACCGGCAAGGCCCCGCTGATCAGTTTGACGACAATGAAAGCGCCCCCCACTCCCGCCAGCAAGCCCGCCAAAATCGCAAACAGGGAAAACAGCAGAACCTGAACCAGATAGGTATGAAAAACGGTTTTTGAGGAAGCCCCGAGAATTTTCAGGGTGGCGATCACCGGGGTTTTTCCACGCATGTAGTTGCCCACCGCATTGCCAACCCCGACCCCGCCCACGACCAGCGCCATCAGGCTGACCAGTGATAAAAACATCCCCATCCGCTCAACAAAACGCCGCACCCCGGGGGCGCTGCCCTGGCGGTCGCGCACCCGCCAGCGGGCTTCGGGAAAAGCAGCAATGAGTTCTTCACGCCACACCGTGATATCGGTCTCCAGGGGGAGGCGGATTTTATAATGCTGGTAATAAAGACTGCCTGGCTGGATCAACCCGGTCAGCGGGACAACTTCTTTCGCCACCAGAATAGTAGGGCCGAGGAGAAAACCTTCATTGGACCGGTCGGGTTCATTTTCGATCAACGCCCGTAACTCAAACGTCAGGTTCCCGATCCTCAAGGTATCCCCCACCTCCACCTTCAGGCGCTCCGCAAGATTTGGATCTGAAACAAGCCCCCAAAGGCCATTTCGTTCACCAAACATTTCCTGATATGCGCCGGAAGGGGCCAGCCTCAGATCCCCGTACAGCGGATAGGCGGCGTCCACCGCTTTAAGTTCTGACAACATTCGCTCTCCGGACACTTCACCCCGGACCATTGCGCGCAGGCGGGTAACTTCGGAAACCTCGCCGGAATTTTCAAAAAAGGCGCGCTCCTCACCGGTTGCCTCACGCTGGAACAGACGCACCTCAACATCACCGGCCAAAAGCGCCCGCCCCTGGTCATGCAGACTTGTCTGGACCGCGTTGGTCAATGTTCCCACCGCCGCGATGGTGCCGACACCCAAAATCAGGCAAGCCAGAAAAACCCGAAACCCCGTTACTCCCCCGCGCAACTCGCGCAACGCCAGGCGAAAACTGATGGGAAATTTTTCGAAGTGGATCATCGCCTAGAGCCTTTTGCCCCCGGGAGCCAAATTCCCGTCCAGCATATGCAGGACCGTATGGCACCGCTTGGCCAATGAGGGATCATGGGTAATCAATATCAGAGTTGTGCCTTTTTTCCTGTGCAGGTTGAATATCAGCCGGATGATCGCGGCGCCGGTCTTGCCGTCCAGATTCCCGGTCGGTTCATCGGCGAATAACAGTTTCGGGTTGGGCGCCATCGCCCGGGCCAGGGCGACACGCTGCTGTTCGCCCCCGGACAGTTGCGCCGGGTAATGTTCCAGCCGGTGGTCCAGTCCTACCGCTTCCAGTTCGGCCTCGGCTTTTTGAAAAGCCTTTTTGTCTCCCGCCAGCTCCAGCGGAACCGCCACATTTTCCAGCGCCGTCATGGTCGGGATCAGGTGAAACGCTTGCAGGATTATGCCGATCCGCTTGCGCCGGTGTAGCGCCAGTTCGTCTTCACTGAGCAGG
>JADFFP010000032.1 GCA_022568115.1 Pseudomonadota bacterium
CAACCTATGTCGAGAACCGACATAGGTCAATACCAACCAAGGTTTCTTTGAATACTGATCGAGGCTTCTATTACTGTCGCACGGTTGAGTAGGTCATGTTCCGGAAAAAGCAACCTATGTCGAATACCGACATAGGTAAAACTAACCGGAGTTTATATTGTCGATACTGACCGGAGTTTAAATTATTACCGTAGGATTGGAATAGTTCAGGCGCCGGATAAAGACACCTATGTCGAAAACCGACATAGGTTGAATAAAAATCCCGTTTGAATAATGATTTGTTGCTAGAAATTTTTTCATCTCCCTCGCATATTGTTGATGGGAATTCGTGTCCCTGCCGTGCTATAGGCCGCTTATGAATTTGAAGACCGTAGCACTGGCCTTATTTACCCTCCTGTCAGGGTTTTTTCTTGGTCCCGGCGCCGTCAGTGGCGCGGCGCTGGCGGGGGAGCAGGGAAAAGCGGTCGCCGAGGTCGAAACGATCGCTCCGGGGCGGCCCATCTGGATCGCTTTTTACATCGCGCCCAAGAAGGGGGCTTACGTCTCCTGGGTCGACCAGACCAGCGGCGACGTTGGCTTTCATGTCGATCTGGAACTGCCGGAGGGGTTCAGCAAGGGAGAACTGGTGCGCCCCGCCCCGCAGCCGGTTGGCGACGGGGTGTTTGGCTATGGCGGGGCTTTCTGGGCGCTGCAGGAAATACTGATAGACCGCAAGGCCGGCTTTTCGGATAGTTATGAAATTGCCGGGGCTTATATCTGGCATGAATGCGCCTCCGGCCTGGATTGCCGCGATCTTAAAAAAGAATTTTCCCTGCAACTTCCCTACGGCCAGGGCTTGCCCGACCCGGAAGCCGCGGCGATTTTCAGCCGGGCCCGGGCGGCGGCGGTTCCCCACCTGCCGTGGCCGGTCTCCTACCGCGCCGACAGTATCTATATCGAGCTGGAGCTGTTCATCGGCGAGGTCACGGCGGACACCATTGCCGAGGTTTATATCCTGCCCGTGCGGGGCCGCGAAAGGGGCAATTTCCGAACCCGGCTGGAGCTGTTCCGCTCTGAGGGAGGGGTGCAGCTGCAGGGCGAGGCGGCGGATCAATTCCTGGCCGGGGAAAAACTCGATGCGCTGCTGTTCATTACCTTTAAGGGGGACGCTGCCGCCAAGGTTTACCGCGTCCGCTCGGCCAATGATTTCGAGCAAAACACCGGCCTTGACCTGGCCGCGCCGGGGGTCGCCAACCTGACCCTGTGGGCGGCGCTGGGGCTGGCGTTCCTGGGCGGAATTCTGTTGAACCTGATGCCCTGCGTGTTCCCGGTGCTGACCCTGAAAATATTCGGCATCGTCAAGGCCGGGGCGGTTTCCTCCCGGCGCCTCAAGCTTGATAGCCTGGCCTATACCGCCGGCATCCTTTTGAGCTTTTTGATTGTCGCGCTGCTGCTGCTGACCTTCCGCTCCTGGGGCCAGCAGGTGGGCTGGGGCTTCCAGCTGCAATCGCCTTATTTTATCACGGTCATGGCGCTGGTTTTATTTACCGTTTCACTGAGCTTCGCGGGACTGTTTGAAATCCGCCTGCCGTTTGCGATTGGGGGTAAATCGGACACTGAGGGGGCGCTCGGGTCCTTTTACACGGGCATGCTGGCGACCCTGATGGCGACCCCGTGCACCGCGCCGTTCATGGCCCCGGCGCTCGGTTTTGCGCTGACGCTGCCGACTCCGGACGCGGTGTTAATTTTCCTCGGGTTGGGTCTCGGCCTGGCGGCGCCTTATCTGTTGATCGGCTTTATCCCGAAGGCCAGCAGCATTTTCCCGAAACCGGGCCGGTGGATGGAGACCCTGAAAAAAATACTGGCGATCCCGGTTTTGCTGACGGTCGGCTGGTTGTTGTGGGTGCTGTTCGCGCAAACCGGATCCCAAGGGGTTTGGATTGCCCTGATGTACATGGCGCTGGTGCTGGCCTTTCTGCTGTTTCTTAGGGCCAGCGCTTTATGGGCCAACAAAACCAGGGTTCTGGGGCTGGCGCTTTACGCGCTCTCGGCGCTGGCCATTCTGCAAATGACTTTGCCGAAGTTTGTGACGGTGGAGCGCCCCGGGGTGGCAGGCGCGGAGGCGGTGGAATTTTCCGAAACCGCGATCTGGAACCTCAGGCTGCAGGGCAAGGGGGTGTTCGTCAACTATACCGCCACCTGGTGCATTACCTGCATCATCAATGAACGGCTGGTGTTCAGACAGGAGAAATTCCAGCGCTTCCTGGCCGAGAACAATATCGTCTATATGGTGGCCGACTGGACCAATCCCGATGCCGGGATCGCGGCGAGCCTGGAGGGGCTGGGCCGCACCGCGCTTCCGGTTTACGCCTTTTATCCGCCCGGCGGCCCGACCCGGGAGCCGGTGCTGCTGCCGGAAATCCTGACCCTTGAAAAGACCCTGGAGATACTTTCTTCCAAGCTGCCCTAGCAAATGTTTAAAAAAAAAGAAAAAGAGAGGGATGCGATAAAATCGCTCCCTCTCCCTGGTAATTCAATAGAAAGCTTTAGTTAACGGCTTCTTTCAGCGCTTTGCCGGCTTTAAACTTGGGCCGATTGGACGCTGGAATATCGATTGGCTCGCCAGTCCGGGGATTTCTCCCGGTGGTTGCTTTGCGGTGGCCGACGCTAAATGTGCCGAAGCCAACCAGGCGGACTTCACCGCCCCCCGCCAAGGCGCCGCTAATGCTGTCCAGAACTGCGTCCAGAGCGTTTCCGGCATCAGCCTTTGAAAGTCCGGCTGAGCTTGCTATTTGGTCAATGAGATCGTTCTTGTTCACCGTAATCCCCCTTTTAGTTGTGGTTTCGGTATGGATATTAATGACTCATCATCAATATGTTGTGTAGTCTAAGGCCATCATATACTAAATGTCAAAAGAAAATGGCTAATTTCTGCCGAAGTGTCTTAAATTAAGACTTTCATAATTGCCCCGGAAGAGTATCCTTAAGGAACTCCGGCCCAACCAACAGGAGCTGCCCATGACCCGATCCCTTCGTTTTCCCGTTATCGCCGTGATTATTCTTGCCGTTGGTTCGATAGGTTTTGGCGCCGATGCCTACGCCGCCAAGAAAAAGAAGATCGACCGGCGGGTGGTCGAGGCCCTGGAAGAGTTCCATGAGATTGTCTCCGGCTCGGAGGAACTGATTGCGGGCGCCGCCGGGGTGCTGATTTTTCCCAAGGTCAAGAAGGGCGGGATCGGGATCGGCGGGGAAGGGGGCTCGGGGGCCTTGCAGGTGGATGGCGAGACGGTTGCTTATTACCGTACCCTTAGCGCCACCATCGGCTTCCAGCTTGGCTATCAGGAACGCCGGCAAATATTGATATTCATGACAGAGGGGGCGCTGGAGGCCTTCCGCAACTCGGAAAACTGGGAAATCGGCGTTGACGGCTCGGTCGCAATAGTGACCCTGGACGCCGGCGGCAGCATCGATACTGAAAGTTTGAAAAGCCCGGTGATTGCCTTTATTTTCGGGGCCAAGGGCCTGATGTATAACCTGACCCTGGAAGGCACCAAGGTTTCAAGGATTTATCCGAAATAAAACCGGATCAGCCCCAGTCGAGGGGGGCCGGGACGCGCATGTATTTGGTCACCCCGGAGAGCGGTGTGTTGGCGCCGTGGCGGTACCAGACACCATTATCGAAGCGGGCCGAGATCGGATAGGAAAACTGCGGGCCGAAAACAATGTTCTGGTGCTTTTCAGGCCAGGTCGATTTGGCGCTGGGGCTGAAGGGTTGCCAAGTCGTTTCGGCCCCGGCCCGGGAATTTTCCAGGGTCTTGGCCAACTTCAAGGATTGCAGCTGTTGCTGCTCGCGGGTGATTTTGGCGTTCAGGGTTAGCTGAAGTTTTTCCAGCTCTTTTGGAATCTCACCATCTTTGCCTTTAAGGTTCAAGATCAGGGTTTGCATATTTTTTAGCTGGCCGTTGGTATAGCCCTCGCAAAAATCATAGCGGGCGTATATTTTCTCGACCACCTCGTCGGTAAAGCGCCCGGCGGCGTCAATCTCGCGGGTCAGGGCGAAGGGGGTGGAGGGATTGTCATTCTCGCTGGTGAGCTTTTTCCAGATATCGGAAATGTCTTTCCAGACATGCTCCATGTCACTGGTTGGCTGTTTTTGGGGCCGTTTGGTCATGATGCGGTCCGAACCCTAATCGGCTCCCACCCAGCGCAATTTATAATCCAATTCCTTAAAATCTCCTTAAGGCGCAAAAAAAGGCCGGGCTGTCCCCGGCCTTTTTCGTGACTATCAATTTTGTGGTATAGTTAATTTTGATTCTTAACAAAGGAGATTTCCCCATGAAAAAACTTTTGACCTTATTGAGCGCCGGTTTCATGGCGTTTGCCGTTGTGTTGTTTTTACCGAGAATAAATTCCGCCGATGCCGCCGCCTTTATGAAAATTGCCGACATCAAAGGCGAGGCTTCGGATAAAGACCACAAGGACTGGATCGTTATTGAATCGATATCTCCACCCTTAAAGCCTACAGCCCGGGCGGCCGGGAGACGGCAACACAAGCCGCTGACCGTAACCAAAGCGGTTGATAAGGCATCGCCCAAGCTGCACCAGGCCAGCAACAGCGGCAAGGTGTTCCCAACGGTTATTATCGAGGTTGCGGAATATGGCGGCAGCCGCGCCACCTACCTTAAATACGAACTCAAAAACGTCATGATCACCTCATACTCGGTGAATGATTCCGGCACCTCGGGTGAAGTGCCTATGGAAACCATAACTTTTAGCTATTCCAAAATCGAGTACAAGTATGACGAGGGGGAAGCGGAGAAAATGCGAAAAAAGAGAAAAAAAGACAGATAAAAACTAATAAAAAAGGCCGGTCTCCGGCCTTTTTATTTCTCCAATATCTTTAATGCTGTAATATTGGAAACATTACCTAAAGTTTATTACCGGAAAAGGAGGGAAACTATGTTTTATAAACTAATAAAAATGGCCGGGTTCGGCTCTCTGGTTTTTGGCTTTTTTCTTTCCATCCCTGTTCCAGCGGAGGAGGATGGGTTTTCATATGAGGAGGGGTCTATTTGGGTGGTAACCTTTGTTAAAACCAAAACCGGCAAATTCGACCAATATATCGAAGACCTTTCCGGCCATTGGCGTGCCCGGAAAGAATTTCAAATGGAGAAAGGCGATGTTCTTTCTTACAAAGTAATGTATTTGCCTTGGCCGCGGGACAATGAACCCAGTTTACTACTAATGACAGAATACCGGAATTTTGCCGCTTTTGACCGTGAAACAGATTATTGGACTGAAATGGCGGCAGCAACGGAAGGTTCGGTTGAGGTTGCCCACCAGTCCTTTATTGACCGGGGGGAGTTAAGAACATTGAGAGGCTCTTTTGTTGCCCGCGAGATTACCTTTAGGAGCGAGGATTAAGGCCTGGATCTTCAACGCCCCGGCGACTCCTCCTCCAGGTATCCAAGCGCCAGGCAAACACGGTGCAACAAGTCGCTGTTTTCTCCGATCATGCCTTCCGCGGTGGCATTGCTGACTTCCTGGGCGTCATATTTCCAGCGTTTCAAAAGGTCAATTTTGTCACTCCTGCTAAGAAAAGGATTTTCCAGCAAGTCCTCGGGCGTGGGGAAGACGGAGCCCGGGTCGAGGCGCGCCTGGGCGATATCGATTTTACCGGGTTTTTTGTCTCTGGCCACGGCCGGCTCCTTTGAAACCTGATTGCCTGAAGCCTAACACACTGGATGAGAAAACATCAAACGTGGCAAAATATATCCATAGGACAACAAGGCTGGGCTGACCCGGCATTTGGTTTTCTGGTTCACTGATTACTGGTCATTATTCCATATATCGCGGTGCAGCTTCCAGGCGCCGCCGTCTTTTTTCCAGACCACCATGTATTTTCCGGTTCCGATTTCATTGCCATCGGCGTCAAAGCCAACAAAATGGCCGCGGGCTGTGGCGGTATTGCCCATCCCGAACACCTCATCATCGATCAACTCAATGCCGGCCAGGCCGGACGCCATCAGTTCCCGCCAGAAAGCGACCGTGGCCTCATTGCCTGAAGCCGCCGGGCCGCCAGGCGGCAATAACATGGCATCTTCAGTATATAAAGTCCCAACTCCGGCGGCATTACCGGCGCTGTAGTAAGCCTCAAATTCTGCGTTCACAGCCTTGATTTCGGCCATGTAATCCACTCCGGCGGGCTCGGCGCAGGCGCCCACCGCCAAAAACCCAAAAAGAGCAACTGTAATCAGAGTGTTTTTGGTGTGCATGGTTCCCTCCTCAAAGATTTGCATCAGAGAGCCTCCGGCCTCTCCCCTTGTTTTTTTATTTACCTTTGCCCTTTTTGCCGGTCAGGTGCTGCATCAGGTCCATCGGAATCGGGAACACGATGGTCGACGATTTCTCGCCGGCGATGTCGTGCAGCGCCGAGAAATAGCGGAGCTGCATGGCGTTGGGTTCCTTGCTCAGGATGGTGCCGGCCTCGACCAGTTTCTTGGCCGCCTGCTGTTCGCCCTCGGCGTTGATGATCTTGGCGCGCCGGATGCGCTCGGCCTCGGCCTGTTTGGCGATGGCGCGGATCATGCTGGGATCGATATCGACGTGCTTGATCTCGACATTGGCGACCTTGATCCCCCACTGGTCGGTCTGTTTGTCGAGAATCTTCTGGATGTCGGCGTTGAGCTTGTCGCGCTCGGCCAGCAGTTCATCCAGTTCGTGCTTGCCGAGCACCGAGCGCAGCGTGGTTTGCGCCAGCTGGCTGGTCGCCACCATGTATTCCTCGACGTTGAGGATCGCCTTTTCCGGATCGACCACGCGGAAGTAAATGACCGCGTTGACCTTGACCGAAACGTTGTCGCGCGAAATCACGTCCTGGGTCGGCACATCGATAACGAAGGTCCTGAGGTCGAGCCGGACCATCTGCTGGATGACCGGGATCAGGATCACCAGGCCCGGGCCCTTGACCCCGGTAAAGCGTCCCAGGGTGAAAATTACGCCGCGTTCGTACTCACGGAAGATTTTGATCGCGGCGGCCAGAAACATCACCACGATTACCGCACCCGCCAGGTATAAAACCGAATCCAGTATCATCATCAAACTCCTTTTTTAGGTTTATTCTTTTTGCCGCCGACCACTATGGTCAGGCCCTCGAGGGCGGTAATCCGGACTTTCTGGCCGGGCTTGAGGGGCGTTTCGCCCCGGGCCTGCCAGCGCTCGCCTTCGGCCCACACAAAGCCGTCCTTGCCGGTCCATTCCAGCACCCGGGCCTCGGCCCCCACCAGGTGTTCAGCGCCGCTGGCCAGCGGGCGCTGATGGGCGCGCCAGACGTAGCCCATCAAAAGGATCAGCACGGCGCCGCTGACCGCCGCGGTGCCGAGGATCACCGGCCAGGCAATCTGAAATTCCGGGACATCGGTATCGATCAGCATCGCCGCCCCGAAAATAAAGGCGACCAGGCCGCCAGCCCCCAGCGCCCCCATGGTCGGGGTAAAGGCCTCGGCGATCATAAAGCCAATGCCAAGCAAAATCAGGATCACTCCGGTGGTGTTCAGGGGAAGCTGGTTGAGGGCGTAAAGGGCGAGAATCAGGCTGATCGCGCCGACCACCCCGGGGCCGATGCTGCCCGGATTGGCGAACTCGAAAAATACTCCGTAAACCCCGACCATCATCAGGATCAGGGCGATGTTGGGATTGCTCAGGATGGTCAGGATCCTGGTCAGGAAACCAGGCTCGAAGACCACCAGGGTAAGCCCGCTGGTGTCGAGCGTCCGGGTCTCCCGCCCGACCATCACCTCAAGGCCGTCGATGGCCCTCAGCAGGGTTTCCATGTCGGCGGCCATGATCTCGATGACGTTTTCTTCAAGCGCCTGTCCAGCCGAAATGCTGGCCGCCTCACGCACCGCCGCCTCGGCCCAATCGGCATTGCGGCCGCGCATCTCGGCCAGGCTTCTGATCCAGGCGATGGCGTCGTTCATGCTTTTGCGGTCCAGCGCGGTGGTGTTTGAAGGCTCCGTTTGCTGGTCCTCGGAGCCGTTCTCATCGTCAGCCTCCTGGCTGTCCTGTTCCGGGGCCGGGTCGCTGGCGGGAGCGCCGCCGATTGTCACCGGGGTGGCGGCGCCGAGATTGGTTCCCGGCGCCATCGCTGCCACATGGGTGGCGTACATGATAAAAGTTCCGGCACTGGCGGCATGGGCGCCCGAGGGCGCGACATAACCGATCACCGGCACCGGGGAGCTCAAAATCGCACTGATGATCTCGCGCGTGCTGGTCACCAGCCCGCCCGGGGTATTGAGCCTCAGGATCAGAACTTCGGCGTTCTGGGTGCGGGCTTCCTCAATGGCGTTTTTGATATAGCGCACGGTGGCCGGGCCGATCGGCCCCTCCACTTCGACCACCAGGGCCACGCCTGGTGATCCGCTCTCTTGAGCCCCGGGGCCGCCCAACACCAAGGCCGCAAGGCCGGTGACAATCAGCAAAAGATAGAAGATTCGGAACTGTTTCAGTTTTGGCATCTTGGCCCTCATGCAACAGCGGTTTCGCCCGGCGGGGCTTCAGAGAGGGGTTATAGCACATTTTCCGGCGGCGCTTAACGGATTCGGCGGGGAGGGCGGTTTAACCCGGAAATATTCCCCTCAAATAACATAAAAAAGGCCGGGGCGGCCCGGCCTTTTGAATGTTTGGCGCCCTGAAATCTAGAACGGGCTGTTCTGGAACGCGACCATCGCGAACAGCATCGGGATCGACAGCAGCGTGTTGATCCGGGATGCCTGGCCGGCGGTTTTTGCCGCCGCCGCCTTGGCCTCTTTGGTGGCCTCGACCAGCCCCAGCACCTTTTTCTGGTTGGGCCAGATGATAAACCAGACGTTGGCCGCCATGATAATGCCGAACCACATGCCGATGCCCAAAAGCGTCAGCTCCGGCGTTCCCATCCCCCAGCCCAGGGCCAGGGCCTGATGAAGGTAGCCGTTGAGGTGCGCCAAAAGCAGGCCGAAGACAATCGTGCCGAGCGCCGCCCAGCGGAACCAAAAGAGGGCCGCCGGGGCGATATGGCCGGAGATCGCCGGTTTCAGGTTGGCGGGAATTTTCGCCATCTGCGGGGTCTGGACGAAGTTGAAGTACCACAGCAGGCCGATCCACATGATCCCCGACAGCACGTGCAGCCAGCGGACCAGAAATGTAATGTCAGGAAATTCCATATGTCTATCCCCCCCTTAACCGGCAATGATCGGTGAAATGTAATAAATGACGGCCGTGAGCACGAAGCCCGTAATCACGGTCAGTTTCAGATCGGCTAGGATTTTCCCCATGAAAAATACCCCTGTTGAATAGTTGAAATTAAGTGGCGATAGCATAACACAGTCCGCAGAGGCTTCAAGGGCGTAACTGTCACAAAAAAATCTCAAAAGCCCCCTTGCATTAAAAGTCTCAAATCATTATAAAGCCCCCGCGCGTCGGATTCGCGCGCCATTTACGCGCCAATAACA
>JADFFP010000276.1 GCA_022568115.1 Pseudomonadota bacterium
GGTGTTGCTGGCCTTGGAATCGTTGATAAAGTGCACGCCGTCCCTCTCGCCAACGATTTCCAGCCGGTGGGGCAGCCCCTCAAAGGTCTCAAACGCGGCTAAAATTTTATCCGGCGCGACGCCCAGCTCCCGGGCCGCGGCAAAGACCGCGGCGGCATTCTGGCCATTGTGCTTGCCGCGAAGCGCCCGGTTGGTTCCGACCGGGCCGACTTCCCGCGCCGCACCAGAAGTGGCGTCAAACAACATCCCGTCCAGGACATAGACACCGCCCTCGACCGGCCCTTCGCAGGAAACCGGGATCACCTTTTGGGGCAGGGTTTCAGCCATCGCCCGGCCGTAAGCATCGTCGACCCCGATCACCGCTACTCCGTCCCCCTTCTGCATTTCAAAAATCCGCCGCTTGGCCGCCACATAATTCGACATGCTGCCGTGCCGGTCGAGATGATCGGGGCTGACGTTCAGGATAATCGCCACTTCGGGCTTAAGGCTTTCGGTCAGATCCAGCTGGAACGAGGAAAGCTCAAAAACATAAATCCCGCCTTCCGGCAAAGGGTCGATATCCAGGACCGGGATGCCGATGTTGCCCGCCCCAAGCGCGGACAGCCCGCCCTCACTCAGGCAATGGGCCAGCAAAGCCGTGGTTGTCGATTTGCCATTGGTGCCTGTTACCGCCACCAGTTTATGCTTTGGCAGACTGGCCCGGGCGAGAGCGAACAATTCCATATCGCCAAGCACCGGGACTCCGGCGTCATGGGCTTTTTTGACCAGCGGATGGGCTTTCGGGAACGTCAGGGGGACGCCCGGGGATACCACCAGGGCGGCCAGATCCTCAAAATTTTCTTGGGCCAAGTCTACCGGTGGGACGGGAGCGGCTGACCTCTGGCTTTCCTTGTCATCCCAGGCCAGGACCCCGGCACCCCCTTCCACAAGCGAGCGGCACGCCGCAAGGCCGGACCGGGCGAGGCCGAAAACCCCGATCCTTTTTCCCTGGTATGCGTCCACCACAATCATCCCTTACCTCAGCTTCAATGTCGAAAGACCGATCAGCGCCAGCACCACCGCGATGATCCAGAAGCGGATCACAATGGTCGATTCCGCCCAGCCCTTTGCTTCAAAATGATGGTGCAGCGGGGCCATGTGAAAAATCCTTTTTCCGGTCAGCTTGAAGGACGTTACCTGGACCATCACCGAGACCGCCTCCAGCACGAACAGCCCGCCGACAATCGCCAGCACCAGTTCGTGCTTGGTAATGACCGAAACGGTTCCCAGCGCCCCGCCCAGGGAAAGCGAGCCGGTATCGCCCATGAACACCATCGCCGGCGGAGCATTGAACCACAAAAAGCCAAGCCCGGCGCCGATAATGGCGCCGCAAAAGACCGCCAACTCGCCAGTCCCCGGAACCTGTGTGATTTGCAGGTAATCGGAATAAACCGCGTTGCCCACCACATAGGAAATCAAGCCAAAGGCGCTGGCGGCGATGATCACCGGCATGATCGCCAGCCCGTCCAGCCCGTCGGTCAGATTGACCGCGTTGGACGCCCCGACAATGACAAAAGCGGCAAAGGGAATGGCAAACCAGCCGATATCAATAATCAAATCCTTGAAAAACGGGACCGCCACGCCGGGATTGACCAACTTGAATATCCAGTACGCGGCAGCCGCGGCGATGATCACCTCAAGCATGAATTTCAATTTTCCGGGAACCCCTTGGGAGGACGATTTGGTGACCTTGATGTAATCATCGGCAAAGCCGATCAGGCCGAAACCGAACGTGACGGCGACCGCGATCCAGATGAAATGGCTGGTGATATCGGCCCACAGCAAGGTTGAGAAAACCAGCGACAGCAGGATCAGAAAACCGCCCATGGTGGGGGTTCCCTTTTTGGTCTGGTGGGTAGCCGGACCGGTAGAGCGAATGGCCTCGCTAATCTGCATACGGGTAAGCCAGCGGATCAACACCGGGGCAACCCAGAAAGTGATGACCAGGGCCAGCACAGCCGCGGCCGCCCCCCGGAAGGTGATATACCGCAGGAGGTTAAAACCGAAAAACCAATCCCGCAGCGGAGTGACAAAATATGTCAGCATCAGCGACCTTTGAATATCTCAGTTATGATGGTTTCCATGGCCATGCCCCGGCTACCTTTTATGTAAATCACATCGCCGGCTGCAATGGTCCGGGCCAGGGCGCGGCTCAGATCGGACTTGTCCTCGAAATGACGGGCGGTCACCCCATTCGATTGGGCGTTGAGGCAAATCGTGCGTGATTCAGGCCCAAAACAAAACAGCTCGTCCACCCCCCGGGCGGCGACAAATTCTCCCACCCGGCGATGATGTTCGTCTGATAGGGGTCCTAATTCCAGCATATCGCCCAGAACAGCAATG
>JADFFP010000277.1 GCA_022568115.1 Pseudomonadota bacterium
TCGGAAATGACCGCATCCGGGGTCAATTCGCGGGTGGGCGGGGCGCTATAGCCGTAATCGACCAGCACCACCGCCACCCCTGCCGCCCGGGCGGTTTCAAGATCGGTCTGCGAATCGCCGACAAACAGGGTCTTTTCCGGTGACGCCCCGGTGCGCCGGAGTATTTCCAGAACCGTCTCCGGGTCGGGCTTTTGAACCCCAAGGGTGTCGCTGCCGATCACCGCATCAAAGTAGCCGTCCAGGCGCAAGGCCGCCAGCACCTGATGGCTTAGCGAATCCAGCTTGTTGGTGCAGACCGCCAGCTTGACGCCGGCTTCCCGGCACGCTTCCAGAACCTCGATGGCGCCCGGGAAGGGGGCGGTGTGGTCGGTGATATGGGCTGAATAATAGGCGATATACTTGACAAACAGGGTTTCAATCTGGTCTTCACTTAACGGCTCTCCGGTCAGATTGGCGCCGTTTCTGAGCAACGCCTTGGCGCCGTGGCCGATCGCGCTCTTGATTTCGGGCAAAGTCAAAGGGCGGCGCCCCAATTCACCCAGCAGCACGTTCAGGGTCGCCAGCAAATCCGGCGCGGTGTCGACCAGGGTGCCGTCGAGATCGAAGATCACGCACTCCGCCTCAAGGGCGCTTATGAAGGTTTTTGCCACTCTCTGGTCTCAATTATCATGTTCTGGTACCCTTTAGGGCGCTTTGCATCGCTTGACAACCGGCGATTGGGGTTATCTAAAGCCTTTAATTGAAGGATTTATGACAGATGGCTGAAAGCAAACTCGGTATTGTCATCCTCGCCGCCGGCGAGGGCCAGCGCATGAAATCGGCGTTGCCGAAGGTATTGCAGCCGGTCGCCGGCAAGCCGATGATCGGCCATGTGCTGGAGACCGCGAGGGCTTTGAACCCGGCCCGGGTGGTGGTTGTCACCGGGGCCGGACGTGACCGGGTCGAGGGGTATCTCCATGCCCATTACGGGTTCGCGGGGATCGCGGTGCAAGACCAGCAAAACGGCACCGGCCATGCGGTGATGTGCGCCGGGGCGCAATTTTCGGACTTTACCGGCGATATTCTGATCCTTTATGGCGATTGCCCGCTGGTGACGGCGGCAACCCTGAAAAAACTGATCAAAAAGCATCACGGCCATACTTTGAGCGTGATCGGGATCAACCCCGGCAATCCGCGCAAATACGGGCGGCTGGTGATGGCCAAGGACGGCGGGCTGGAACGGATTGTCGAATTTGCCGATGCCAGCCGGTCAGAGAAAGCGATACCCTTTTGCAATTCCGGGGTCATGATCGCAAAATCGTCACTTCTTTTTGCCGCCCTTGATCAGTTAAAAAATGACAACGCCAGGGATGAGCACTATCTTACCGATGTGGTTGCTATGTTTAGTAAAGAGGGCCATAAAATCCCTGTAATCGAAGGCAATGAGAAGGAGTTTCAGGGTGTGAACAGCAAATCCGAACTGGCCGGAGCGGAACGCGACCTGCAGGCGCGCTTCAGCAAAGCCGCGATGGACGCCGGGGCGACCCTGATTGACCCCACCAGCGTCCATTTTTCCCACGATACCAGGCTGGGCCGGGACGTCACGGTGTGGCCCCATGTCGTCTTTGGCGAGGGGGTGGTGGTCGAAGCGGGCGCCACCATCCATTCTTTTTCACATCTTGAAGGCTGCCGTGTCCGGAAAGGCGCGACCGTCGGCCCCTATGCCCGGCTTCGGCCCGGGGCTGATATCGGCGAGGGAGCCAAGGTTGGCAATTTCGTTGAAATCAAGAAGGCGAAACTCGAGGAGGGCGCCAAGGTCAGCCACCTCGCTTACATCGGCGATGCCCGGGTCGGCAAGCGGGCCAACGTCGGGGCGGGCACTATCACCTGCAATTACGACGGCCATGCCAAGCACTTTACCGACATCGGCGAGGGAGCCTTTATCGGATCGAACAGCGCACTGGTCGCCCCGGTCAGGATTGGCGCAGGCGCCATCATCGGCGCCGGCAGCGTTATCACCAGGGACGTCCCGGCGGATGCTCTGGCGGTCTCCAGGGCCAGGCAAACGGAACAGGCGGGCGGCGCCAAAACTTTCGCCCTTCTCATGGCGGCCCTGCAGTATGTGGACGTGCCGGGGTACTCGGCCCTCCTTTTGAGGAGGACATACCCCGAGCTGGCCAAGGCGGAGGGATTCATCGACATAGCGAAGGAATGGCTTTCGGGCACGGATGCGCGTTGGAGCGAGCGACTGAAACGGTGGACTTTCCCCACAGGCGGTAAGCCGGCGAAATTGGAGATATCCCATTATGAGGCCGGGCAGCGCGGGCGGGAGAAACAGTACGGTGGGCAATATCACTATATCGGCATAGACGAACTCACCGAGTTCGAAAAATTGGAGTAT
>JADFFP010000278.1 GCA_022568115.1 Pseudomonadota bacterium
GCGGCCAGCGCCATTTTGCCGATCCACCCGGCAAAGATGGTCAGGGCGGCGAACGCCACCACCTCGACGCCAAGGCTAAGACCGGCGGCATGGCCTTTTTCCCGTTGCGCCCGCCACGAGCCCCACGCCTCTTTCCGGTAGCTGTGAAGCCGGTAGCGATGAAATGTCGGTGAGGTGAACAGGTATAAAACGGTGGCCCCTCCCATTAAAAGCCTTAAAATCGTGGTCGCCCAGGCGGACCCCACCGCGCCCATTTCCGGAAAGCCCAGCTTGCCGAAAATCAGCACATAGTTTAGCCCGAGGTTCAGGATATTCCCAACCGTCATGATAACCACAGCCGGTTTCGGCCGGCCCAGCCCCTCGAGGAAAAATATTCCGTTCACATAAAGTAAATGGCCAACCAAACCAAAGCTCAAGACCGTCATCACCTTGCCGCCCTCGGCCGCCAGTTCCGGGGTAAGTCCGGCCCGGGTGAAGTAAAATTCACCGGGCAGCAGCAGGACCGTACAGGTCAGCCCGATCCAGATAGAATAAGGCAGCGAGCGCCGGAACACCCGCCCGCATTCGTCGTAATCCTCGGCCCCGAAAGCATGTGAGGTATGGATCAGGGTGCCCATCAGCAAGCCGATCGCCATCACCAGCACCACCATGATGAAGGTGCCGTTGCCCAGGCTGAGGTAGGCCAGGGCATCGGTCGAATAAATCCCGACCATGATAGTATCAACGATAATCAGGACAACGATGCCAAGGCGCGACAGCATTACCGGCCAGGCGAGCCGGAACAGCTCGCGGCTATGGCGCTTGAAACGCTTCCTCAACCACCCAGCGTCATGGATTTCCGCAGGCTTGTTCATATCCAGGGTTTGTCCTTGTATCAGCCGGCGATCGGCGCTGTTGCCTCTTTCAGCCAATCTCTGGTCTCTTGAGAAACCAGCGGGTTCAGTTTTTCCCAAACTTCGGCGTGATAGTCGTTGAGCCACTTAATCTCGCCCCCGGTCATAATCCCGGTTTTCACCAGGCGCTTGTCGATCGGACAGAAGGTGATGGTCTCGAACCCCAGCATTTCCTGTTCGCCACCGATATTTTCCTCGCGGACGATTACCAAATTTTCGATCCGGATGCCGTATTCGCCGGCCTTGTAGTAGCCGGGTTCGTTGGAATAGATCATTCCCGGCTCCAGAGCTATCATGTTCTGGACCTTGGCGATCCGCCCCGGCCCCTCATGGACAGCCAGAAAACATCCGACCCCATGGCCGGTGCCGTGATCATAATCAAGGCCGATCTCCCACAACGGCCGGCGGGCGAAACTGTCCAGCTCAGGACCGGTCGTGCCTTTCGGGAATTTGGCGGTGGCGAGTGCGATATGCCCCTTGAGGACACGGGTGAAACGGTCCTTTTCCTCGTCGCCCACTTCGCCGATCGGCACCGTGCGGGTGATATCGGTGGTGCCGTCAAGATACTGGCCGCCGCTATCGACCAGGTAAAGGCTGCCCGGCTTGATCGGCAAATTGCTTTCCCTGGTCAGTTTGTAATGGCAGATCGCCCCGTTTGGGCCAAAGGCGGAAATGGTGTCAAAGCTGAGGTCCAGCAAATCCCCGTTTACCTTCCTGAAAGCCAGAAGCTTGTCGCGGGCGGTCATTTCGTCCAGCTGGCCTTTCGGCGCCTCAAGCGAAATCCAGTGCAGGAAATTGGCGACCGCCGCGCCGTCCCTGATATGGGTGGCGCGGGTGCCGTTCAGCTCCACCTCGTTCTTCCTGGCTTTGGGGAGAGCGCACGGGTCGGCCGCCTTGATGATCCGGGCGCCGCTTTTTTTCAGGGTATCGAAAATCGCCGACGAGGCGGTATTGGGGTCGGCCAGCACCTTCTTGCCGGCCATACCAAGCGCCTTGACGCCTTCAAGAAAATTGCTCTTGGGGGCAATCCCAACTTCGTTTCCAAGATGGGCCTTGAGCGCGGCGTTGACCTTGACGTCATCGATATAAAGGGTCGCCTTGCCATCAGCATCCAGCACCGTATAGGCCAGTGAGACCGGGGTGTGCAGGACATCGTTTGAGCGGATATTGAACAGCCAGGCGATGCTGTCCAGCTGGGTAATAATCGCAACCTCGGCCCCCGTTTCCCTGATCGCGGCGGCGATTTGCCCGCGTTTGTCCTGGTGGCTGAGACCGGCATACTTGACATCGTGGGGATGGACCGGGGTGTTGGGCTCACCGGGCTGGTCATCCCAGACGGCATCGATGGGATTGCCCTGGGTCAATACCAGTTCAGCATCGTTGATGGCCAGTTTGGTGCGCGCCTCCTTGACCCAGCCGATGGTGTGCAGGAAGGGATCGTAGCCGATCTTCTGGCCCCCGGTGAGGTTTTTCCCAAGCC
>JADFFP010000033.1 GCA_022568115.1 Pseudomonadota bacterium
GGCAGCTTCCTGGGCCGAAGTGATGAAGCCGAACGCGCCATCAACGCCGAATACTACCAGAGCAGTCTGGGCGAGGAATTGCCCGAGGCGGCGCTGCCCGATGAGCAACCCCAAGATGGATCGTGAGCGATCTCATTGCCAGACGCGAGGCCGAGTTCAAACGGGCCCTGATAGCTACCGCCCGCGCCATCGCCCAGGACCCGGCGCTGGAACTGGAAACCCCGATTGAGGGGGAAAACCCACCGCAGCCCGTTACCCTCGAGCCGCCGCTGAGCCGCCGGCAAGCCCTGTGCAAAAGGGGTGAGAGCGATTCCATTGCCTTGAAGCGGCGCTATCATGATCCGGCCCTGCACCGGCAATTTTCGCTCGCCCCGGGGCCGGCGGAAGACATCCTTGATGCGCTGGAGACGGTCAGGGTGGAATGCTTGGGGTCCAGGATGATGAAAGGGGTGGCGGAAAATCTTGCCATCAGCAACCGCCAGCAGGTGATCGATGAGCGCCTTTACCAGCTCTCCGGCAATGACAAAATGCCGGTGCCAAGAGCGCTCAGCCTGTTGGCGCGCGAGCGGCTTCTGGGCGAGCAAATTCCCGGCGAATGCCGGTATTCCTTAGGGCTAGTGCGCAAATGGATAGAGGATAAGGCCGGAACAGAACTGGACCAGCTGGAAGCTGCCCTGGAAGATCAGGAAGCCTATGCCGGGCGGGTGTTCAGCATCCTCAAGCAACTCGACCTTTATCAGGAAGGCGCCGGGGACCAGAACCAAAACCAGGACGGCGATTCGGACCAAACCCCGGGTGATCAGGACCAGGATCAAACCGATCAGTCACAAGCGCCCGAGCAGGGCGAGGAAGGGGAAGACACCTTAAGCGCCGAGGCGGCCGACTTGCAGGCTCTGCTGGAAAGCGCGGACGCGGATGAACCTCCGGAGGGCGAAATGGAAGCCGGGGACAATGCCCGCCTGATACCCAATAGCGGGCTTCTGGACCCGCGCGTCAGCCCCACTTACAAGGTCTATACCAGCGATTACGATGAAGTTATTCACCCCACCGACCTGGCCGACGGGGAAGAGCTGGCACGGCTCCGCGCCCAATTGGACCGGCAGATGCAGCACCTGCAAAAGACCATCGCCAAGCTGGCCAACCGCCTCCAGCGCTTTTTGCTGGCGCGCCAGAACCGCGCCTGGAAATTTGACCTGGAGGAGGGGATTCTCGATGCCGGCAAGCTGGCCCGGGTGGTGGTCAATCCGACCACGCCGCTGACCTTCAAGATGGAGCAGGAAATCGCCTTTCGCGATACCGTGGTCACGCTCCTGATCGACAATTCCGGCTCGATGCGCGGCAAGCCGATCTCAACCGCGGCAATCTCCGCCGATATTCTGGCCCGGACGCTGGAGCGCTGCGGCATCAAGGTTGAAATTCTCGGCTTCACCACCAAGGAATGGAAAGGCGGCCGGGTGCGCGAAAAATGGCTCTCCAACGGCAAACCGAAAAACCCCGGGCGCCTGAATGAGCTCCGCCACATTATCTACAAGACCGCCGAAGCGCCGTGGCGCCGGGCGCGCAAAAATCTGGGTTTGATGATGCGCGAGGGCATCCTGAAGGAAAACATCGACGGCGAAGCGCTGCTGTGGGCGCACGGAAGGCTGCTGGCGCGGCCTGAGGAACGGCGCATTCTGATGGTCATCTCGGACGGCGCGCCGGTGGATGATTCAACGCTTTCCGCCAACCCCGGTCATTACCTGGACCAGCACTTGCAGGATGTGACCGCCTGGATCGAGAAGGCTTCTGAAGTCCAGCTGATCGCGATCGGCATCGGCCACGAGGTCGCCCAGTATTACAGCCGGGCGGTGACGATATCGGAGCCGGAAGACCTCTCGGGCGCGATGATCGACCAGCTGGTCGCCCTGTTTAACAACGAAGGGCCCCAAAGAGGAGCCCGGATGCGCGCTTGAAATTAGGGCCTGAGCCCAGTCTTTAAGCGGCTTTTTTGCTTTTAATCTCTTTCTTGACCTTGCGGGCCTTGGCCGAGAGAACCTCGTCCTTGGCTTTCAGCAGGTAATTATCCAGCCCGCCGTTGTGTTCAACCGTTCTGATCGCCGAGGTGGCGACCCGGAACGAAAAAGACCTGTCCAGCACCTCGCTCATCAGCGTGGTGTTGACCAGGTTGGGCCTGAACACCCGCTTGTTCCGGTTTTTGGCGTGGCTGACGTTGTTGCCGGTCATCACCGTCTTGCCGGTCAGTTCGCAGGTCCGTGACATTTTCTTTAAATCCTCTAAAAAGTTGGCTCACCGCCAATTGCTGCGCCGATATAGCTCAGAGGCGTTTTCCCGTCAAGGCTTTTGGGGTGCAAAAAATTTCTCTTAATGACCCCCTCACCCCCACCCTCTCCCGCGAAGGGGAGAGGGAGTTTTTTATTGTCATGCCCGAGTTAGTCGGGCATCCGGATACCCGCACGGAGGCGGGTATGACAAACTTTAACTATTCCCCTCTCCCTTGCGAAGTCCGCCATAGCCTCGTGCAGCGGCGGAATGGGAGAGGGTAGGGTGAGGGTGATTACGTGAAACATCCCTGTTTGTCATACCTGCAGGAGAGTGCGGTTATTATTCTGGCGGCGCTGGTGATTTTATTCCTCTCCTGAGGTGGCCTCTTCATCCAGCCGCTCGACCGCTTCCAGCAGGTCCTCAATCTCCAGCATCTGGCCGAGGTTTTCGGCTTTCCACTCCATCGCCATCTGGATCCGGCTGCGCCCCGACGGGTGATCATAGAAAATGAATTCCTCCAGGGGTGTGGGATCCAGTTTGCGATAGGCGCCAAGCTTGAGGGCGATGGTGGCGAAGCCATCGGGTTCCTGGGCGGCATTCAGCCCGTAGGTGTCGGCGAGGCGTTCATTCTCCCGGATAATGGTGTTCAGCAGCGGGGTCATAACCATGAAAAAGACCCCGAGCAGGGCAAACAGCAGCGGCAAACCGGTCGGGTCGGCAATGCCCTTTACCCCCCACTTCGCCCCGTATCTGGCGGTTACCTTGTTAAAGGTGACATGAACGAAACCAAAGCCGAGCATAATGACGATACTAATCGGCAAAATCAGGGCAATGAAAAGATTGGTGACATAATGGCCAATCTCATGGGCCATCACCGCCTTGATTTCCGGCAACGTCGCCCCTTCCAGCAAATTATCATTAAGGGAAATCCGGGTGGTTCCGAACATGCCGGAAACATTAGCGCTGATGCGGGTGGTCTGCTTTGAGGCGTCAAACCAGTAGACTTCCTCGGCTGGCACCTGGTTGGCCCGGGCCATGGCCAGGATTTCAGTTCTGATCTCCCCATCTTCGAGCGGTTTATAGTCGTTAAACAGCGGGCTGATGAACACCGGCGATATGGTAAGTACAATCATGAAAAAGACCGCCGTACCAGCGCCGCCCCACAGCCACCAGGTTTTGGGCTTCCAGGCGATCAGTTTATAAAGCCCCGAAAGGGCAAAGCCAAAAATGACGATAGTGATCCCAAGCCCGATCAGCTGTTCGTTAAACCACGGGCCGAAAGTTTGGGTGGCCAGGCCATACTGGTGCTCGCGGATAAAGCCTGCGTACCAGGTCAGCGGAAAGCCGATCGCAAAGCTGACAATCAGATACTGGACGATATAAGCAAAGTAATGGATGAATTTGAAACGGGTCACCTTTTCGCCCCATTCGCGCATTTTCCGGGAAATCCCGAACTGCAAAAGAATAAAGGCGGCCGCCAGCCCATAGAGCGTATTCCACAGGATCAGCCAGTATCCGCCCTCGAAGTAGGCGTCCGAGGCGGCCCGGTCTTCGGCCGGCACGCTGGCCAGATAAGCCTCGGTCGCGGCATCGGCGTCAAACGCCTGCTGCGCGGAGCTTAAGTTTTCAGCGCCCGAAAAAATTATGAAAAAAAGCCCAATCAGAAAAAGCTTGAGAATATGTTTGCGCATGGCTGCCTCCCCGTTGCCGGTTTGCGGTTCGGGCAAACTCTGGCACAAGAGAGGGGGGAGGGTAAATCAAAAAATTCAGGGCCAGAACGGCCCGGTCTCACTTTCCAGCCGGTCCTCGAGGGTAACCGGCAGGAAATTAAAAAAATCATAGCCGGTCAGGGCTTCGAGCGCATCGATGGTCACCTGATGCTCTGAAAGGGCAGGGGTGGTGATCCTCTGGTTGGGCAGCAGGAGCGCCAGCGCTTTCCGCTCAGCAGGGGCGTAGATGATTTTAAAATAGGCGTCCGGCACCACCACGCGGCCGCCGATCACCGGCTGATAATCATAATAAACCGGCCCGGTGATAACAATCAAATCACCCTTGCTATGGGTCCAGCCGCGGATTTTCGCCTCCAGCCGGGCCCAGATGCCGCGGTTGAACCCGGCCCCCACTTGCGGGGCGATGTTGGAAAGATAAAAGCTCTCGTCCATCGCCCCCTGATCCCATTTCATATCGGCGGCCGGGGCCAGGTGACCGCGGTCATAGCCGCTGCCCCGGTAATCGGAAAGCGCAGGGCCGCCGGCCAGATCGGGATCGGGCCTGAAGGGCGAGGAGTTGCGGTCCGAATCGCCGCTCAAGGCAGGGGCGCTCAGGCGCTCCATCACCCAGTCGGCGACCCCGGTGGTTTGGTTGAAAGACAAAACAAAGCCCCTGCGGCACAATTCGGTATTGGTGCCGGCGGTGTTATTCAGGGGTTTGCCAACCCCGGCGTAGATCCAGGCGCAGCCGGCGGCTTGCGGGGCGGCCGGGGCGGCCAGCATCCCGAGCAACAAGACCAGGGCTAAAACCAGAGGTTTAATTTTGGATGTGATATACACCTAAAGAAGTATATCATATATTAGTCACAACTAAAGGTAACTTTTTCAGCCCCCGGCATCTGGGGGTGAAATTGTGATAACACTTTATTTTAACTCAGGAATTAACAATAATGAAGGCGCGGACCGGAAAACACCCGACCTTTTCGATTCTGGGCGGGACCGCGAAAAATTTTCCTCCTGTTTTGGGGACATTTTCCAGGTTTATCATATGTTCAATAAACGGGATGTTGCGTCGCAGCAGGATGGTATTGACCGGCCGGGAAGTTTTTGTCGTGTCGTCGATGCTGGGTGAATCGATGCCTACCAGGGCGGCTCCGTGGGCGGCCAGGTATTTTGCCGCATTGACGGTTAAATAAGGGGGACGGTCATAGTATATATCGGTTCCCCAATATTGTGACCAGCCGGTGGCGATCAGGACCGCCTTGTTCCTGACATGGTATTCCGCCAGCAGCGCCAGGTTGACCTGATGAGAAAACTCTGTCGCCTCTGATTTGACCACCAGACAGTCCAGGTTGGCGAGTTTTTCAAGCGGCAGGTTGGAAATGTCATCCCCCTTGGCAAAGCGATGATAGGGTGAGTTCAGGTAGGTCCCGGTATTGCCGATCAAATCAACCCGGTCGAGCTGAAAGGCAATTCCTTCGGAATAGAGGATCGCCAGGGTCTTGCGCGACACATATTCAGACACCCGGGCTTCCCGCAAGCCCTTGTAGGTGACCATCCCGTCATAAATAGGGTGGCTGACTTCATGGAAACTAGTGGTGCGTTGTAACATGGCTGTTCATTTCTCAAAACAACATAAGGGCAACCCAAATGCCTCAACGGATTTAACCGTGATGCACATTATAACAGAGTTAGGTTAAGGAATGATAATCGGCTGCGGCTAAAGCGGCCAGACAGTCAAAATCATCGGCACGGCGACCAGCAAAATCAAAACCTCCAGCGGCAGACCCATGCGCCAGTAATCGCCAAATTTATAGCCCCCCGGGCCCAGGATCAGGGCGTTGTTCTTGTGGCCGATCGGGGTCAGGAAGGCGCAACTGGCGCCGACCGCCACCGCCATCAAAAAAGTATCCGGGTTGACCCCGAGGGCGGCGGCGACCGCCAGCCCGACCGGCGCCATCACCACCGCGGTGGCGACGTTGTTCATGACGTCCGAGAGGGTCATGGTGACCAGCATCACCAGCCCCAGGATCAGGTAAATGGGCAGATCAAAGAACCCCGCCATGTCGAGCAGGCCATCGGCCATCAGGCCGGTCGCCCCGACCGTCTGCAAAGCCCCGCCGATCGGGATCATGGCTCCCACCAGGATGATCACCGGCCAGTCGATCGACTCATAAATATCCTGAACCGGAACGATCCCGGCCAGAACCATTCCCAGCGCCGCCGCGGTCAGGGCGATGGTCAGGTCCAGCCAGCCCAGCGCCGCCAGCGCCACCGCGCCGGCCAGCAGGGCGGCCGCGATCAGCGCCTGGGGGCGCTTGCCGATGCTAAAGCCCCGCTCCGCCAGCGGCAGAAGCCCGAGCCTTGAGAGCGTCGTGGGGTAGGTATCGCGCTCCGCCTGGAGCAAAAACACATCGCCGGTGCGGACTTTTATGTTTTGCAGGCTTTTGCGTAAGGTGGCGCCCTGGCGCGAGACCCCGAGCAAGTTGATGTGATAGCGTGATTTCAGCCGAAGGTCGCCGATGCGCCGGGTGATCAGGCGCGAATCGGCGGACACCACCGCCTCCACCAGCACCACGTCCTCGGAGGAAAACTTGGCCTTGTCCTGGGCGGTATCGCCCTTGATCTGGAACCCCAGTTCATGGGCGAACTTGTCGAGGTCATCGGGATCGGCCTCCAGCAGCAGGATATCGCGGGCTTCCAGCAGATGGTGGCTGGCGAGGTTAAGGATGCGCCGCTTGTTGCGTATCAGGCCGGCGATATGGATGCCGTATTGGTGGGCCTTTTTATCCAGCTTGAAGAGCGGGATGCCGATGTATTTAGACTCTTTTGGCGCCAGCACTTCGGCGGTATAGCCCTCGATCTGGAACAAATCCTCGGCCGAGGTCTGGGCCTTGCGCTCGCCGGGCAGCAATCGCCAGCCGATCAGGGTCAGGAACAGGATGCCCACCACCGCCACCACCGCGCCGACCGGGGTGAAATCAAACATGGTGTAGGGGGCGCCCAGGTATTCCTCCCGGAGCGAAGCGATAATAATGTTCGGCGGGGTGCCGATCAGGGTCACCATGCCGCCCAGAATCGAGGCGAACGACAGCGGCATCAGGAACAGCGAGGGTGATTTTTTCAGCTTTTTGGCGGCGCTAATGGTCGCCGGCATCAATAGCGCCAGCGCCCCGACGTTGTTCATGACCGCGCTCAAGCCCCCGGTGAAAAAGTTCAGCGAAGACATCTGCAGGGTCAGGCTTTTGACCCCGGGAAGAAGATAGTGAGCGACCCGCTCGACCGCCCCGGAATTGGTCAGCCCGCGGGAGATAATCAGCACCGCCGCGACGGTGACGACGGCGGCCGAGGCAAAGCCTGAAAAGGCCCGCCCAGCCGGTACCACGCCGATCACCACCGCGATCAGCAGCGCGCCGATCGCGATCACGTCATAGCGCAGCCGCCCCGAGATGAAAAAATACATGACCGCGCCGAGGAGAATAAAAAGAGCAATCTGTTCAAACGTCATATGTTTCCCCGGGAACTTTGTTTCAGGCAAAAACCTTAAAGAAGTTTGGCCGCCGGGTAAAGCAGGGCGCTCGGCAAACTGCAAAAAAACGCCCCTGTCAGGGGACAGGGGCGAGGGGTGATTTCTTTTCAGTAAGAGTGCCGGTTGCTAATTCCGGTATTTCAGATTGTGCCGGTTGATCACCATCTCATCATAGAGAGTGGCGATGCAGCTGCTGCCGGTTTTTCTGAAAGTGTTGGGGAACAGGGCATGGATGAAACAGCAAAAGCCGGCCCCGATCATCCGCCGGGAGAATGAAAAGGCGAAGCCCATATGCTCAAAATAGTTCTCGCCAATTTCTTCCAGGTGCGGCTTGGCGCCCACAACCTCCGCGGTCGGGTTTTTGCTGTGAGTCATATTGGTTATTCCCCTCAAATTCGGTGTGCCGGTGGAATTATAGCAAATTGAAAAAGAAATAGATTTTAAATTCGTCCAAAAATGGTTATAATTTAGGAAAAATATGCTCATAAACGATAATAAGAAGGAATATCATGCCCATTGACGCTCTGGATTGCAAAATTTTAACTCTTTTACAGGAAGATGCTTCACTGTCCACCTCCGCGATCGCCGAACGGGTCGGGCTGTCGACCACCCCGTGCTGGCGGCGCATCCAGAAACTGGAAAAGGAAGGGGTTATCCAAAAGCGCGTGACGCTGCTGGACCGCAACAAGCTGAACGTCGGGGTAGACGTTTTTGTCGCGGTCAAGACCAAACACCATTCCGCGGCCTGGCTGGAAAAATTTGCTCAAGCCGTGCGCGGCTTCAACGAGGTGGTGGAATTTTACCGCATGTCGGGGGAGATCGATTACCTGATGCGGGTGGTGGTGCCCGACATCGCGGCGTACGATAATTTTTACAAGCGCCTGATCGAAAAAGTCGAGATGGCCGATGTCTCCTCGTCGTTCGCCATGGAACGCCTGAAATACACCACCCATCTGCCGCTCAAATTCGCCTGCACCAAGAGTTAGCGGAATTCAGTTGACAGTGGCCAGCTGGCGGTTAAGGGAAAAACACAATAACTATCTGTCATGCCCGCTTTCTTTTTCTTGTCACCCCCGCCCCCGTGCGGGGGTCTGGCCTTTTGTTTTTTTTTGTCACTCCTAAAGGAGCAGAAATCCACAAAAAACAACATGGATTCCCGTTTGCACGGGCATGACCACCAACACATATCGTCATACCGGCGTTAGGCCGGTATCCGGCAAATGTTTGTGCAATTCTCCGGCCTATTGAACAAAAACCAAAGACCGGATGCCCGATCCGCCTTCGCCATCAAACTAGGCCGTAGCGAAGCTAGCTTCGCCGAGGCGAGGGGCTATGGCGGACAGGCTGAATCGGGCATGACAGGGCGGGGTAAGGCTCCTCGCAGCGGGCAATTCAAAAAGCAAAAAGACCCGGCCGGAGCCGGGTCTTTCCTTGTTCCTGGCAAGAAAGCAGGACTGAATAGAGTGTCACCACCTCACCAGGGGGGCAATGTTATTTAATAGAAGGCGTAATAAACCGCCAGGATGTTGATGATCAGGAAAATCCAGATGAAAATCGTGATCAGGATCCAGGTGATCCGCTCGATTATGGCCATAAAGCCGCCCTTGAACAGAATGACGATTTCCCGGACGTGGATGATCGCTATGTGGCAAATCCGCAGCCAGATAAAAGCAATGATGATACAGACCAGCCAAATGACGATGTGCGGCCAGAAATTCAGCTCAAGAAATCCCCCAAACCACAGACCGTTCAGAACTTCGGCTTCGACTTTCACTAACCACCAGAAATTCCAGAAGCAGTAGTAGATGAGAAAGATAGCGTAGAAGAAAAGTACGATCAGTG